>JAGCWT010000150.1 GCA_017961705.1 Treponema sp. | reverse complement strand
TGTACATAACTAATTTCAGGGTTAAGTATTCCCTTGGTATCGAACGACTTTTTAATTGCGTTCATGAGGTCTACGTTGGGAGCGGGAGTTTGGGCAAAGAAATAACTTCTTTTACTGACGCCAAGTCCGTGCTCGCCGGAAATAAGACCTCCAAGTTCTTTTGCCTTAGCATACAGTTTTTCCAGGTTTGCGTTAAGTTCGCTTTCCCAAAGCTGTTCACTGCGGCCGCCACGAACAACACAAAGATGAACGTTTCCGTCTCCGGCATGACCAAAGCTTATCATCTGCATGCCGCTTTCGTTTTCCAGTTTGTTTACATATTCAACAAAATCTGCAACACGGGCAATTGGAACAACAATATCAAGCGGTTCCTGTTCGCTAACTGCTTCTACTGCCTTTACAAGACATCCGCGGATTTTCCAGATGTTAGAAGCATCCAGTTCCGGAGCGCTTCCGTCAAGAATAATTACTCGGCGGCTGGCACCCTTCAACACCTGACTAAGCTTTTGGATTGCTCCGTCAATTTCTGCGGCAGCGCCATCAAAGGTCAAAAGAAGATAGGCTGCTGCTTCCGGGTCAGGATACTTTAAGCCAAGAAAATCTTCGCCAAGTTTTACTACCTTTCTTTCTATAAATTCTACGGCTGTTGGATTTAAGTTTTGTCGCAGGATAATGGGCACGGCTTCTATTCCAGATTGCAAACTGTCAAAGCTTACAAGAATGCTCTGTGATTTTTCCGGCTTTCCTATAAGGCGGAGCAGAGCTTTTGTAATTATTGCTAAGGTTCCCTCCGAGCCTATTACAATATCTTTTATATCAAGGCCTGTTGTATCCTTGCGGTTTTTGCTGCCAACAGTAAGAATGGTTCCGTCTGCAAGCACAAGCTCAAGCCCCATTACATAGTCGCGGGTTACTCCGTATTTTACGGCACGCATCCCGCCGGCATTTGTTGCAATGTTTCCGCCAATGCTTGCACGCTTTTCACCAGGGTCAGGCGGGTAGAAAAATCCAAGGCCTTCTACATATTTCTGAAAGTCTTCAAGGATTACGCCAGGTTCTACTGTTGCAGTAAAGTTTTCTTTATCTATTTCAAGGATGTGGTTCAAATGCGAAAGGTCTAAAATGATTGAACCGTTGTGTGGAACTGTGCTTCCCACTAGATTTGTTCCTGCTCCGCGGGGAGTTACAGGAATATTGTTAGCATGTGCAAACTTAAGAACTGCAGAAACTTCCTGAGTACTTTCCGGAAAAACAAGAGCACCTGCGTCTCCATGCTTTCTTCCAAGCTGATCACTCAGATACTTTGCTTCAATGTCCTGTGAAAAAATAACTCTTGAAGAATCTTGTATTATTTTTGAAAGTTCGTTTATGTTTGACATGGTGACCTCATAAAAAAAAGCGGGGTTTTAGGGGCGGCAAGCCCCTAGGAGAAGGGGGTGCGGCGCAACGTAGTGCGACGCAGGGGGAAGGCTTTCCCCCTCATAACTATTTTCTATCCCCTATTTACTGTTCCCTGAACTAGAACTCATCAATATCCCAGCCTTCCTTGATGAAGTAGCCGCCGTATGTTTTGTTGAATACATCTTCTGTTTCTTTGGTCTGGAAGGCTTTTACAACCTTGCGGAAGATTTCTACTTTTGCAGGATCCTTAAGATCTGCTGTGCGGGCAGCGATAAGGTTCCAGTACTGCTTTTCATCAACTGATGTATCCTTGAAAATTGCGCTTTCTGTTTTAATACCAAAGTCCAGGGCGTAGTTTCCGTTTACGATTGCAGCGTCTACGTCTGGAAGTGCACTTGGAATTGTGTTGGCAGCAAGCTCTTTAATAACAATATTCTTTGGATTTTCTACAATGTCTGCAACTGTTGGGTTGAAGCCTGCATTTGCGCTAAGCTTAATAAGACCTGCAGCTGCAAGAACTTTGATTGCACGACCACCATTTGTAACATCGTTTGGAATTGCAATTGTTGCACCATTCTTAAGTTCTTTTACTGACTTTACCTTTGAGCTGTAAAGGTTGAGCGGAATGATGAAGGTGTTTCCAATAAGCTTAATGTCATAGCCGTGGCTGCCTGCATCGTTTTCAAGATAGATTCTGTGCTGGAATGCATTCAAATCAATTTCGCCGTTGTTGAGCGCATTGTTTGGTGTAACATAGTCAGAGAACTGAACAATCTTAAGATTGATTCCTTCTGCCTTGAGAGCCTTCTGTGCAGGAGCCCAGAGGTCTTCGTAGATAGAACCTACAACACCAATTTTAATGTCTACTGTCTTTGCCTTTTTTGACTTTTTTGTTGCGCCAAAAACCGATGTAAGAGCCAAAGCTCCAATTAAAATACTTGCGATAATTTTTTTCATATTTGTACCTCTTTGTGTTTTAATTTGTGAAACTTACGTTTCCCTAGTTGTTAGGTAGGTTATAGCAAATATCTATAACTTGTGCTAATACAAGTTTTTTATTGTCAGTTATAGGTTAAAACTATAACTGACCTGATTTTTATAAGGACAAGGCTCTCTGGTAGTTTGCATTCATGCTCTGGCAGGAGGCATCAAATTTTTCCTGCTCCTGAGCGGTAAGCTGCAGCTGGATTACTTCTGCAACTCCATTCTGGTTAAGGCGGCATGGGACACTTGCAAAGACATCCCGCTGACCATACTCGCCCTGAAGCAATGTGGAAACCGGAAGAATCCTGTCTTCATTACCAAAGATTGCCTGAACAACATTTGCAATGCTGGCACCGATTCCAAATTCTGTTGAACCTTTACCGCCAAGAATAATCCAGCCTGCCTGTTTTGCGCGGGCGGCTATGGCATCAAGGTCTAACTTACCAAAACGTTCCGGAGCTTCTTTTATAAGCTGCAGCAGGGGTTTGCCTCCAATTGTTACTGCGCTCCAGGGAACAAACTGGCTTTCTCCGTGTTCGCCCAGGGCATAGGCGTCTATTGATTTTTGTGAATAGCCTGTTTCTTCGCTGATGGCCCGGCGTACTCTTGCAGAATCCAGAGTAGTGGAGGTTGAAAGAATGCGCTTTTTATCCCAGCCAAGTTTTTCCTGAAGATAATGAGTTACAACATCTGCGGGGTTTGAAATGTTTATGATAATTCCATTGAAGCCGCTTGCCTTGATTTTTGGAACAATGTCCTTAAGAATTGCAACTGTTGCGCCAAGAGTCTGCTGGCGGTCTGTCTGTCCTGCGGCCATATCTGGGAGGGGGCCTGCTGCAACTATAAGGATTCCGGCATCCTTAATATCCTCGTAGCTGCCGGCTTTTACATGGACTGTTCGTCCAAGATAAGTGGAGCTGTCCTGAAGATCCAGTGCCTGGGCTGCGGCTTTCTTTTCGTCTATATCAATGTAAACAATTTCTTCTGCAAGTCCCTGACTTATTAAGGCATAGCCTCCGTGGCTGCCAACGTGACCTGCACCAATTATTCCAATTTTACGCATATATGCCTCCAAAACAAATGTCATTGCCGTGCTTGACACGGCAATCTCTCTTAATGATAGATTTTCGGGTCAAGCCCGAAAATGACAGGTTAATGCCTGTTCCTTTTTATAATTTTATTTCCGCCAAGCTGGATAAGGTTTACGATAATGACAAGTACAAAAATCGTAAGCCAGGTAACATCAAGCTGATTTCGGTCGTGACCGTACATGATGGCGTAGTTTCCTAGCCCTCCTGCACCTACTGCGCCTGCCATTGCTGTAAGTCCAATCAAACTTACAAGAGTGATTGTTGTACCACGAACAAGCGGCCCGATACTTTCGCGCAAATACACACGGAAAATAATATCTACAGGAGTAAGTCCCATGCTTTCTGCTGCTTCAATCAAACCACCGTCAACTTCGGCAAGCGCAGTTTCTACCTGACGGCTGAAGAAAGGAACACAACCGAAAATCAGAGGCACGATTGCACCGCGGACACCGATGGCAGTTCCCATCAAAAGGCGGCTGAGCGGCATAACACCTGTAAGCAGGATGATGAAAGGAATTGATCTGAAAAAGTTGATGAGTTT
>JAGCWT010000149.1 GCA_017961705.1 Treponema sp. | reverse complement strand
TTTTATAAAAATCATAAAAAGCCTCCAATGATTTTATTTTTAATTGCGAGAAAATATTGGAAAATTCTCGTACTGAAAAGTATATTGCAATGTTTTGAAGCAATTATTATGTCAAATACATTGTCATACACTTTATTGTAACATATTAAAAATGTTTTTGTCAAATTTTAATTCCATTTATAAATATTATAAATATGTTTCAAGGTTGGAATAAAACTTCATATTAACATTATGAGTTTAAAGGAAGTGTTCATAAACAACCTAAAGTTTTATAGAAAGAAAAAGGGGCTTACTCAAAATGAGCTTACTCTTGCAATAGACAAAAGCTATAATTACATAAATAGTGTGGAGCAGGGAAAAATCTCGCCGTCATTTGATGTGATTCAAAGTATTTGTGACGTTTTGGAAATCAAGGCTTCGTGGCTTTTTGATGAGAACGCATCACCGCAAAACATAAAGGCGTTCAACAAGGAAGAATATATTTCTGGAATTTCAGACAAACTTTTTTTCAAGCTAAAAAATGTTATTTCTTCTGAAATACGAGCGAGTTTAAAATAAAAATTTATTCTGGAGATTCTTTCCTTGCAGAATAGTTTCTTGTTCGCTATAGCATACTTTATATCAAACTGTTTCAGTCGTGCTAGCTTGTATATTGAATACCGTTGATTGTAAAAAACAAAAGTGAAAGGTGGTGAAAAACTAAAGAGGGTGGAGGATGGTGGCGGAAAAGGACACGGCAGGGATTGGAGGGGCGGCGTAGCCGTTGCCGTAGGCAATGGAGCGGGTAGGGGCCCGCGGAACCCCGGAAAGCCCTAAAAAAATGGCCTCCTTGCTTCTTTTGGGGCACTTTTGTTTTGCAGATTAAAGCGCCGCAAGAAAAAAGTCAAAAATAGCTTTCATGCTTGCACAAGAGGAATAAAAATTGTATAATTATGTCTAGTTTGTCAATGGTGACTGTATAAATATTCAGTAAGGTAGGTGGCACGCATGGCTGATTTTTCTTTCATAAACAAGTTGTCGGTTTTGGCCCAGAATAATGACCCCATAGATCCTTCGCTTTACCAGAAATATGACGTGAAGCGCGGCCTTCGCTATGCAGACGGAAGGGGTGTTCTTGTTGGTCTTACCAGAATCGGTGATGTTGTTGGCTACAAGGTTGACGAGGCCGGTAACAAGATTGCTGTTCCGGGAAAGCTTATCTACCGCGGCTACAATGTTGAGGACATTGTTCACGACAGCCAGAAGAACCACCAGTTTGGCTACGAGCAGTGCGTCTACCTGCTTTTGTTTGGACAGCTGCCTACTGCTTCCCAGCTTGAGGAATTTAGTACGGCTCTGGGTGCCCTTAGGACTTTGCCTCCCAACTTTACGGAAGACATGATTATGAAGGCCCCTTCTAGCGATATAATGAACAAGCTTGCACGTGGCGTTCTTGCTTCCTATTCTTACGACAACAATCCTGAGGACCGTGCCATAACAAACGTCCTCCGCCAGTGTATTGAGCTTATTTCCCGCTTTTCAACTCTTGCGGCTTATGCTTACCAGGCAAAGAGGCGCTACTACGATGGAAAGAGCATGTATATTCACAATCCGGCTCCTTCTCTGAGTACGGCAGAAAACTTTTTGCGCCTTATCAGGAGCGACAAGAGTTATACCCGCCTTGAGGCTGAGATTCTTGACCTTGCTCTTATCCTGCACGCTGAGCACGGTGGCGGTAACAACTCTTCTTTGACGATTCATGTTGTTTCTTCTGCGGATACGGATACCTATTCTGCGGTGGCGGCTGCGGTTGGCTCTTTGAAGGGTAGGCGTCATGGTGGTGCCAACATCCGTGTAATGGAGATGATGGACGACATTAAGAGCCATGTTAGCGACTGGAGCAACGAGGCGGAAATACGTGAATATCTTAGGAAGATTGCCACAAAGCAGGCTTTTGACCACACAGGCCTTATTTACGGTCAGGGTCATGCCGTATACACTATAAGCGATCCACGCGCACTTCTTCTCCGCGAAAAGGCTGCCGAGCTTGCACGCGAAAAGGGTATGGAGGAGGAATTCAACCTCTACCGCTCAATCGAAAAGCTTGCACCCGAGGTTATTTACGAGCTTCACGGTGACAAGAAGAAGATCTGCATAAACGTGGACTTCTACACAGGCTTTGTATACACTATGCTCAATATTCCCCGCGAGCTTTTTACCCCGCTTTTTGCAATAGCACGTATTGCAGGCTGGAGCGCACACCGCATAGAAGAGCTTGTTGCTGGTGGCCGCATCTACCGTCCTGCATACAAGAATGTTTCGGAAGAGCGTGAGTATGTTCCTATGGAATGCCGCAAGGAGTCTGATTCTGACCAGGCTACGCTTTTGGCTTCGGATTCAAATGCGGATTCTAATGAAGTGCGTACTTCTGGGCCTAGCGACTAGGGTTGGGATTCTGATTTTTCTGTTGGCAGCTGGGGGATTCGGATATTTTTTTATTGGAAGAATTCCGTCTTTTGGCATGCTGATTCCATTTTTTCTTGCGCATATCCTCTATGCAAAGCAGCCTAGCACGGATTGGAGGGGCCCGCCGCAGGCGGGTTGCGGAACAAAGTGGAGCAATGGAGCGGGTCAGGGTCCCGCGGAACCCCGCAAAGCCGGATTTAAAATGGACTGCCTTGAATGCCCTGCATTTAAGGCACAGTAAAAAAAGAGATAAAGCTCCAAAAGAGAAAAATAAAAAATTGTGGCTGCCGGAAGTTTTTTTTTGCTTACCGTATGGCCTTGCTTATGATTCCGCCGCCTGCCGTGATTCCATCCCTGTAAAAGACGACCGACTGTCCCGGAGCAACCGCCCTCTGCTTTTCCTTGAACTGCACAAGGTAGGCCTTTCCTGCAAATTCTTCCCCGTCTTTGGGCGTGTATGGCGAAAGCACTGCCGCAACCGGTTTTGCAGCAAGACGGATTTTTACCTGGGCTTCAAAAGTGCAGTCTGGATCGTAGCCTGCTGGCCAAACCAAATCGTCTGCAATAAGTGAAGAGACAAAAAGTTCGCTGTCCGGGGCAAGCACCACAAGATTTTTTTCCTTGTCGATTGCGCAAACATAGAGCGGCACTTTTGCGCTTACGCCCAGCCCCCGTCTCTGGCCAATCGTATAGTGTTCTATTCCCCTGTGCCTTCCAAGAACGTGTCCGTCCAAATCGATTATGTCGCCGGGAACAGAAGGCTTGTCTGCAAAGAGGTAGTCAAGGTAGGCTTCCGGGATAAAGTCCTGGCTTTCTTCCCTGTTTGCCGCAAGCAGACCCCGCTCCTTTGCCATGGCAAAAATGTCTTTTTTGGAGAATGTGCTAAGTGGAAAGCGTACTTTTTCCGGTACGTCCGAAGGTATGCGGTAAAGAAAGTAGGCCTGGTCTTTTGTGGCGTCTTGTGCCACTGCAATCTGTGCCGGTTTTGAACTTCCTGCCGGGTTTTGCGCTGCCTGTGAACCGTATGAGGATGAAAGGCTTTCACTTCCGCGGACAACTTTTGCGTAGTGGCCGGTGCAAAAATAGTCGTATTCAATGCCCAGCTTTTGGATTCCAGAAAGCAAAGCCCCAAATTTTATAAAGCGGTTGCACCTGATGCAGGGGTTGGGGGTTCGGCCTGCCCTGTATTCAGCTTTAAAGTAGTCGAGGACCTCTTTTTGGTATGCGTCTTTTACGTCTATTACGTGGTAGGGGATGCCGTTCTTTTGGCAGAATTCCCTGCATTCGTCAATGTTTTCTTCTTCACCCGGGCCGTAGCAGCTTTCGTGCATTCCGACTGCTTCTGGCAATGTGGGAAGGTCGCCTTTCCATAGGGACATGGTGACTCCGGTTACTATGCATCCTCTTTCTTTTAGGAGCACTGCGGTCATCGTGGAATCAACACCGCCGGACATTCCAACTACAACGCGGTCTCCGGCTTTTGGCATTTCTAGTTCTGAATAGGTCATTCCAATAATATATCAATACGGTAGGATTTATGCAATATTGGCTTTTGGACTGTGTTTTTTTGGACGGTACTTTTTTGGACGGTATTTACGGAAGGTCAAGCCTTCCTTTCCGCTCTACCATTTTGCTCTTTGGCTAATTCGACATTCGCCATTTTTGTTACCCGCTTTCCGGTGCTTGCCCGCCTTACGGCGCGCGGCCCGTCAGTTCCTGCCGGTCGCCTTCGGCCACCTACAATCGGGCGTAGGCTGGTGCGGTTGTCTTAGCCCTGTACTTGATTTTGCAAAGCTTTGACTTCTTCTATGGAAAGGTTTGTCATGTCTGCAATTTGCTCCAGGCTGCATATCTTTGCTTCCAGCATGCGGCGGGCGGTATTTATTTGCGCCTTGTGTTCCCCTTGCACAATGCCTTGCTTTATTCCCCTCTGTTCTGCGTTGTAGAGGCCTGTGTTGTAGTCCATCTGGGCTTTAAAGATAGAATTCTCGATTGCCCAGTTTATGTCGTCTTGGCTTACTTTGCAGAGCGCGGTCTTTGCATTCATAATCCCTTCCTCGGAGAGTATGAGGCTTTCAAGGTAGTCTTTCTTGGCTTCGTCTTCTGCATAAGAAAGAAACAGTCCCCATTTCTCCAGTTTCGTAAGTTTTTCTGGCGGTGTACCCAAGAGTTTCTTTATCTTGAGCAAATCAAAGAAGATAACATTGAGCCTTTCGCCAAGCTTTCCTCCGCTGGCCTTTCTCATAGTATACCACTCAAGGGCAGATTTGTCATCTTTGTCAAAGTGGAAGTCAAGGACGGAAATTTGGTAAACTTTTGCCACTTTCCAGTTCTTGCCTTTGCGTGCACTTAAATTTAGCAGTCTTGCCGCCTGGGTTTCTGCGCGTACGGCATACTCATAGTCCTGCTGCCGGGCTTGCATCTCAAGGTCTGCTCTTTCATCGTCATTGAACAGCACGCTTACGTCAAAGCTCATCTGCATCTCTCCAATCATGTCCACCGGAGGTTCGTTGGGAACAAGGTGAACTTCTTTGACCTGCCTTCCAAGCAGTGTTGAAATAAAATCTTGAAGAGCCGCATGGGATTCCTTTGTTTCCTGGGTGAACAGGGCCTTAAAGGAAGCGTCGCAGCGTGGGTTTAGCAATGCCGTAGGAGACGGTCTTAGCATCGTTTTCTTTTCCATTTTTCCATCCTGCCTGATTCATCATTTGCTTCTATAAATATATATGCTTTAAAAGATCCATTTCTGACGCATTTACGACAATTTTCTTTGTCAAAGTGGAGTAGGTTTATGCCCGTTCTTTCTTATGCTCTCCATAAAATGTATAAGCTAAGTGCATTTCTCTGACAGAAGTTTCACTATACGATAAAATTAGAGGTACGCTGGAATGGAGCCGGGGTTCGTGACGAAAATCCATTTTGCGCGGTACGACCGTAGGGAGTTAGACACCTATTACTGCGCATGCGGTTGCTAGCAACCAACTGGACTTTCGGCGCGGTTCCCGGCGGGAATGCAAGCGTACCGTGTTTTCGAATAACGCTTATCAAGATTGATTTAGATTTGCACTTAGCTTCTACAGTTTCAAAATCCACTGTTGAACATCTTTCCTTAAAACTGTATAATGGAGAATAAAGTTTTTTCTAAGAGGTTGATATGTTACTTAACGGTTCCCAGATAGTTGTTGAATGTCTTGTTGAACAGGGCGTTGATACGGTTTTCGGTTATCCCGGAGGAGCCATCCTTAATATTTACGATGAACTCTACAAGAATCAGGACAGGATTCACCACATTCTTACCGCCCACGAGCAGGGTGCATCCCACGCAGCAGACGGATATGCCCGTTCAACAGGAAAGGTCGGCGTCTGCATGGCAACATCCGGCCCCGGAGCAACAAACCTTGTAACAGGCATTGCCACAGCCTACATGGATTCATCCCCAATCGTAGCAATCACATGCAACGTCCCAACACCGCTTTTGGGAAGGGACTCATTCCAGGAAATAGACATCACCGGCATCACCATGCCTATAACAAAGCACAACTTCATGGTGCATAAGGTAGAAGACCTTGCCGCCACAATCCGCGAAGCATTCATCATTGCAAAAAGCGGAAGACCAGGCCCTGTGCTTATAGACATTCCAAAAGAAGTCACCGCAAACCAGACGGAATTTGAGCCTTTAAAAAATCTCTCTGAAGCAAGCGTTGAACTTTCCAAAGGCAAGGACAACCTTCGCCGTGTCTTTAACGCATCAGTTCCATCCGACGAAGAAATTGCCGCCGCCGCACAAATAATCAATTCAGCAAAGCGCCCTGTAATCTATGCAGGCGGTGGAATCATCATAAGCGAGGCAGCCGAAAAGCTTAAGGAGCTTGCCGTAAAAGCGGACATTCCTGTTAGCCAAAGCATGATGGCACGCTCAGCATTCCCTTCATCAAATGCCCTTAACCTTGGCATGGTTGGTATGCACGGAACAAAAGCCAGCAACATGGCCGTAACAGAAAGCGACCTTGTCCTTGCACTTGGAGCCAGGTTCAGCGACCGCGTAATTTCCGATGCAAAGCGTTTCGCAGAAAACAGCCGCGTATTCCAGATAGACGTAGACCCCGCAGAAATCAACAAGAACATACCTGTTGCAGGAAGCCTCGTTGGTGACGTAGGAGCAATCCTGGAAAGACTTCTTCCCCTCATCAATAAAAATGACCATGCAGAATGGAAGAGCCAGATAGAAGAATGGAAGAAAGTTTACCCCGCAATCTACGACGAGCATCCCTCAGACTCAATCAATCCAAAATTCCTTTGCGAATGCGTCCATAAAATTGCAGGTGACGATGCCTTCGTTACCACAGAAGTCGGTGAGCACCAGCTCTGGGTAGCCCAGCACTATCCATTTGAAAAGCCGCGCACCTTCATCACATCTGGTGGACTTGGAACAATGGGCTTTGGAACAGGAGCCGCAATCGGTGCCCAGTTTGCAAACCCAAAGAGACGCGTTGTCCACATAGCAGGCGACGGTTCATTCCGCATGAACTGCAACGAACTTGCCACCATAAGCCACTACAACCTTCCAGTTGTAATAGTCGTCGTAAACAACGGAGCACTTGGCAACGTTCGCCTTTGGCAGAGAGTCTTCTACGGAAAGCGCTATTCTGCAACAACCTTGGACTTTGGCCCAGACTGGGTTTCACTTGCCGCTGCATACGGAATCAAGGGCTACAAGGCAAACACAGAAGTGGAATTTGAAAAGGTCTTTAAGGAAGCATTTGAATCCGGAAAGGCCGCTGTTATAGATGCAAAAGTCGGAATAGACGAACCCGTTCTTCCGATGGTACCCGGCGGAAAGCCAATCTTTGCCCAGGTGATGAATTTGGGAGACTGACGCGGAGGCGCAGATGAACGATATACACGAATCTGGAGAGGACTACCTCGAGGCAATCTTGTGCCTAAAAGAAGAGAACGGAATTGCCCGCTCTGTAGACGTTGCCCGCAGACTGAATGTGTCAAAGCCCAGCGTAAGCCGTGCAATGAGCATTCTGGAAGAAAAGGGCTACGTCTTTGTAGGCAAGATAGGTTCCCTGGAACTTACGGAAGAGGGAAAGAAGCTCGCTGACGAAATCTATGCCCGGCATGTGCTGCTTACGAGATTCCTCCAGAAGATAACCGGTGTTAGCGAAGAACAGGCCGAAGTGAATGCGTGCAAAATTGAGCACGACATAGACGACGACGTTAAGCGTGGCATAGAAAAATGGATGAAGGAAAACAGCTAAAAAAATTACTGTTTTTTATATTCACGCCTCTGCTTGTCTTTGCGCTTGCCGCAGCCGTCTTTTTGTTCATCGTAAATAAGGCATCCCCGGACGGCATGCTAAGAAGCCGCTTTGACTCAAAGACCTGGATGGAGCTTCGCCTGGGGGAGGAGCTCCACTTCGACGTCGAAAACAAAACCGACCGCTCCTTCATGATGATAGCCATGTGCGGCACAAAAAGCCACATCTTTACGGTAACGCCATCTTCCCACGCAATCTACACCCCCCTTTTTAGAATCCCGTCCAGCAAAGTGGAACTCGAACAAGTTTACCTCCATTTTATTGACGAGCAGAGCATCCTCTTGCAAGACCCCGTTGAACTTTTTATTCCCCTCACCGCATCCGACGGGTCCCTTTTTCCCTACAGCGCTTACGGCGACCTTACCTGCGAAGCCATGCTAATGGAAGCCGCCGACGGTGCATTCATGGCCGCCTACATTGCAGACTAATTCCTTTATGCCCGTCACCCTGAACTTGTTTCAGGGTCTGTAAATCTTTTCATTTTTTTTTGAATTTTCTGGACGGTACTTTTCTCCGCTCTACCATTTTATTTTTACTCTAATCCGACCGAACATGCCTTTGCGTCACCGCCGTTTCGCCCTTCGCTAACGCTCATACCGCCCTCCGTGCGGTACTGCCGGGGCTCCATGGCGGCGTAGGTTTGAAAATTGCAAGGGGGCAATTTTTTTCCAACGGCGTAGGTTTGAAAATTGCATGGAGACAATTTTTTTCCACCGGCG
>JAGCWT010000148.1 GCA_017961705.1 Treponema sp. | reverse complement strand
GGAAGTGCCGGGTCGTCCGTAAAGCTAGGGGCTGTTTTGAAAGCCTTTGCCGTATAGCCCAGGTTGCAGGAAGATGCCGCTTTGAGTAGGTTGAAGATGTCTTCTTTTTGTGCTCCAGTCATAAAAGCCCCTTTTGTTTTAAGAAAAAAGCATCCTAAAAGCCTTACTTGCCATAAAGCCTAGCCCCGATTGGAAGGGCGAGTTGCTTGCAACTCGTTGCCGCAAGGCAATGGAGGCGGTAGCCGGAACCCTGAAAAGCGGGGATCTTGCCATGGACTGCCCGGATGCGGAGCGTAGGGCACAGTTGAACCATGCATGCGCTCCATATTAAATATATCAAATACTTGCCCATTCATCAAGAATAGGGTATAATGCCCAAGTTATGAAAGTAGTTATGTTTACGGACGCATATTATCCTCGCATCAATGGTGTTGCCGTTTCCGTAAAGTCTTTTGCAGATTCTCTTGCAATTTTGGGGCACAAGGTTTTAATCGTGGCCTCTGACTATACAAATAACCATATAGATGAAAACGAGAGGGAGACTTTTTTTAAGCATTTCCGCTACGAAGAAGATCCCAACGGCAACAAGAACCTTTCTATTTTAAGGCTGCCGGCTGACAAAATTATTTTTTCCAAGGAAGACCGCACTGTCCGTCTTAACCAGTGGTATATCATAAAGGCGGAGGTGGACAAATTTGGCCCGGATGTTGTTCACGTTAACTCTGAATTTGCAATGGGCTGGTTTGGCGTTACCTATGCCCGGCACAGGCACGTGGCGCTTGTTTTTACCTTTCACACCCTTTGGGAAGACTATCTTGCAAACTACGTGCATTTTGTTCCTTCGTCATGGTCGCAGAAGCTTGGCAAGGAGCTGGTTAAGTTCTATCTTAAGAGGGCAGACGAGATTATTGTTCCCACGGCCCGCATTGGCGGTGTAATAGGGGAATACGGCATTTCTAGGCCATACGACATTCTGCCTACGGGTATTCCTTCCGGTGTGGTTTCTTTTAACAAGAAGAAGTCGCTGGAGTTTTACAAGAAGCTTTACGCTGAATTTCCCCAGCTTGAAGGTAAGCGGATTTTGCTTTACGTGGGACGCGTTGTTAAGGAAAAGAACCTTACATTTCTTTTTGATGTTTTGGACAGGGTTTTGCCTTCCGTTCCAGATGCGGTGCTGCTTTTTGTTGGCGGTGGCCCAGAGCTTGAGGCTTTAAAAGAGGCTGCTTGCGAGAGGGGCTTTTCTGACCGCGCAATATTTGCAGGCTACAGGGAAAGGTGCGATCTTGTTTATTTTTACAAGATGGCGAGCGTGTTTGCATTTCCAAGCGTTACGGAGACCCAGGGGCTTGTTACCGTGGAGGCCATGCTTACGGGTTTGCCGGTTGTTGCCATAGGGGAGATGGGAACCCTTGACGTGATGCAGGGGGACAACGGCGGTTTTATGGTAAAGAATGACGCTGACGAATTTGCCATGCGTACCATTGAGCTTCTTAGCGATTCCAAGCTGCATTCCAAGAAGTCCAAGGAGGCTTATGACTGGTCCCAGAAATGGTCCATGAAGTTCCTTGCTCCGCGGCTTGTTGCTTTGTATAAGAAAGGAATTAAAAATCATAAAAAAGGAAACAGATAGAGATGAAGTGTAGAATGATGCGTTTTTCTTTGTGCTTGCTTGCCATGACATTTTTTTCTTTGACCCTTCACGCAAGGGGCAAGCAGGGGCTTGTAAAGTGCGGCAGTTGGGTTTATGACGCTATGACTCAGATTGCCTTGGAGGAGGGGCGGGTGGACTTTAGCGACCAGGCACCACTTTCCATTGCAGAGATTGAGCTTTATCTTTCCGAGGCTGACTATGATTCACTTAGCGAGGCTGGAAAGAAGAACTACGACAGGATTGTTGACTATATTGCATACGAGCCACCGGCTTTTAGGGCTGATATTTTTTCCATAAGTGTTGAGCCGGAGGTGAATATTGAAGGCTTTTACAAGACCAACGACGACATTGACTGGGTTTACGACCGCTACTGCAGGCAACCACTTTTGACAACTCCGCTTAATGTTCAGGGCGGGGACTATTTTACCCTTTCCATGGATGTTACCCTTCGCGAGTACGACGGGGCTGCTATCCTTGACAAGAACTATTCCAACTTTATCTATGCGGACAGTAAGCTTACCCCGGACATAAACTTTCCCCACTATGCATACGGAAGCGTGGGCTACAAATTCAACGACAATGCAGGGGTTAACCTTCAGGTTGGCATGGGGCCACAGAGCGTTGGAAGAAGCCTTAGCGGCAGCATAATCTGGAGCGAATATTTTACAGGCGCAAGCTATGCAAACCTTGACGTGTTCTCCAAGAATTTCCGCTACAACATGAACGTTACAGAATTCAATGTGGACAAGTACGCATACACACACAGGCTGGAAGTAAGGCTTTTTAAGAAGCTTCAGTTTACAATAATGGAATCCATGCTTGTAAATTCATCACTTGAACTTCGCTTTATGAATCCGTTTACAATGTTCCACGGAATGGCACCATGGCGCGACTACGGTGATGAAGACGGTGACCTTGACCATGACGATCCCGAAAGCCACACCTGTGACTACCTTGCAATAAAGGCGGTCTATGTTCCGGTAAAGAATTTGCGTCTTTACGGTCTTTTTGCCATGAACCAGTACCAGACTTTTTACGAACGCAAGAATTGGGAAGACAACTGCACTCCAAATTCCATGGCATTCCAGGCAGGTGCTGAATCCTACATACCATTTAAGGGGGGCAACTTCCATTTTTGGCTTGAAGGAACTTATACCCAGCCATACATGTACGTAAAGGAAGACCCAAACTGGAGCCTTGTGCGCACCTACAGCGAAAACCTTGGAGACAAGGCAGTTTTCTATGAATGGGTGGGAAGCCCCTTTGGACCGGATACTGTTGCAGGCGAGCTTAACATGGGCTACGAAGTTCCAGGCAAATGGGATATAACTGCAAGCTATCTTTTTAAGGCTGCAGGCGAGTATTCTGGGACTAAGCTTTTTACAGACGATTTGGACTGGGGTGGGCAGGACAAGGTTGCCAACCGCGAAAAGTGGGCATATCCGGACAGCGACAAGGAGGGTGGCCAGGACAGGGCAAAGAAGCAGCAGGGCTTTAGTACTCCCCACGGCACTCCGGAATACCTTAACAGGGTTGCGCTAAGGGCAAGTTTTTCTCCTTCTCCCTTGTTCACCATAAGCGCTCAGCCGGCATTCGTATTTATATTCAACAAAGACAATATCGATGGAGAGTTTGCTTCCGGCGGGGAATTCGCAGTTTCCGCAAAAATCAATTTGAGCAGGTTGTTCTAGTATGAAGAAAAAGTTACTTTCGTTTCTTGTTTTTGCAGCAGTTTTGTCGTCCGCATTTGCACAGATTTCTGTTGACCCCGACGACTATTTCTACACGCTTTCCCAGGGCTGGGAAATACGGGGTCTTACAAAGGCAGCTCCACCAATGAGGCCTTATCCTCTTGCCAACATAAGGCAGATTCTTGAGGATGTAATAGAAAACGGAACCCCCACAGACGTTGAGCGAGCCAAGTATTATATGGAAAAAATAAACGGCAAGCCTTGGACTGTAGAAGCCGGTGGCCACGGAACCGCAAAGTTCACTTTTGAGACTGAATACGACGAAGAAGCGGAAGAGGGCAAGACCAGCTTTGACGGCTGCGAAAAGAGCAAGGGCGTATTCATGCTTGCAAACCCCAAGGTCTACGGAGACATTTCCTTTTTGAACGGCCTTGTTTCCATGGGCTACAGTGCAGGTTTGGCGGCATACAAGGGACACGAAGATGAATTTGTTCCCCTATATACAAACTCCAAGCACGATACCCGCACAGATGCAATCGAAGCAGGCCCACTGGATGTTTACCTGGACGTAAACGATGCCATTGCAGTAGGAAAGACCCGCATTTTTGCCCAGGCAGGAATTTACCGCACAGGCTACGGAGATTTCTTTGACGAATGCCCTGCAATGAATGACGATGCCTTCCACAGCGCAAATTTTTCCTTCTCCGTATTTAGCGACAAGGTTGCCTACACACAGATTCTTTCCGCAATAGGTGCTTCTAGCGCTTACGACGGTGAGGAACTTTTCCCGGACAAGTATTTTGCCTTCCATGCCATAGAGATAAAGCTTCACCCAAGATTTACCTTGGGCTACTACGAGTCTTGCGTCTTTGGCCAGCGCATGGATCTTACATATTTTATCCCTGCACCATACATGATTGGCGAGGAACTTTCGGGCTTTGGCGACAACGTTCAGATGGGGCTAAAATTCAAGATTATTCCTTTTGACGACTTTATGTGGGTTACAGACATCTATTCTGACGACACGGACTTGGAGAGCGCCCTTAAGCTGGACTTAGACTCCAAGAACCGCTTTGTCCTCCAGAACGGCTTTATCTACACACCGGAAAATTCTTTCTGCACAAGGCTTGGCTTTAACTATACAATAATCACACCGTACACCTATTCCCACTGGGAGTATGCGGACGGTTCTTCCGGCGCAATCACCGCGGGAACACCAAGCTACCAGAACTACACGAACAACGGCCTTAGCATGGGTCTTTCAATTCCGCCAAACAGCGACCGCTTTAGCCTTACCGTGGACATGATGCCCAAGCCCAACATGAAGATAAAGCTCTTTTCTACATTCATGAGGCACGGCAATGTCTGCGAAAGCCTGGAAAACGACGAAGCGCTTGTATACCTTTCTGCGGACAAAGGCGTCTATTCAACGGACGGAAGCCTCTTCACACACTCCATGTTCTCCGATCCCGACAACGACATCGGTGAGCATGTAGGCACTGCATGGCACCACCTTAACTTCCTTACCCAAGACCACAAGATGTATGCCGCAAAGGCTGGCTTTGACCTTAACTATGAATTCCCAAAGCAGAAGTGGGGGCAGTTTACGCTCAAATTTGGCTATGCCTTTGAGTACGTCCACAACAAGGGCGTGGAAAACCCCATGTTTGAGCCAGTTTCCGGCCTTAAGTTTAACAAGAATTCCGGCAAGTACGAGCTGAACGATACCGAGCAGACGGATGCAGAGCTTGAGCAGATTGTGGCAACTTCAAAGGAAGCCTGGCTCAGGAACCTGCACGACGAGATGAACCACTACATTACGGTGGGCGGTTCATTTAGGTTCTAGGCTGGGGATATTTTTCTTTTTAATTTGGACGGCATGTCCTGTTTAACTGAGCCCGCCCCTAGGGGGCGGTCAAAATTCATGGTGTTCCCCGCTTTCCGGGGTTCCGTGGGTCCCTGCCCACTCCATTGCTGTCGCAACCCGCCTTCGGCGGGCCCCTACAATCGGGCGTAGGATAAAAATCAAGTACCCTGTATAACACAAGAGGAGAAAGCTATTTATGTATTCGGAAATGTATCTTGGAAAAGTCGGAGAGCTTAGCCTTAAGCGCAGCAACATCCGTGTTTTTGAAAAGCAGCTTGTAACCAATGCCCGCACTGCGCTTGAAACTGTTGACGCAAAAATCCACACTCAGGCTGGAAGGCTTTATGTTTCCTGCACGCCCCAGTCATGCCAGGCGGTTGAGTATATGCTGGACCGTCTTATTGGCATTACAGGCTGGGCAAAGGTTGTAAAGACCCAGAAGGACATTGGAGCCATAACGGATGCAGTTACCGAACTTGCAAAGAAGGCAAGGGATGCCGGTGCCAAGACCTTTAAGATAGATGCCCGCCGCGAAGACAAGACCTTCCCCCTAAATTCATACGAAATTTGCACCCAGGCTGCAAGCGGAGCCTTTGACTCTGGAATCCTTGCGGTAGACGTTCACAAGCCGGACGTTGTAATAAGCGTGGAAGTTCGTGACGAATGCTTTGTATATTCAACTCAGAAAAGAACTTGCCGCGGTCTGCCTGTTGGTGTTAGCGGAAAGGGACTTTTGCTTCTTAGCGGAGGCTTGGACAGTCCTGTTGCCGGTTACCGCATGATGAGGAGGGGAATGAAGGTTGAATGCGTATACTTCCATTCGTACCCATACACTTCCGAAGAAGCGCAAAAAAAGGTTGAGGACTTGGCGGAAGTTTTGAGCGGTTACGGTTGTGACACCCACCTTAACATAATTCCTTTTACAGACGTTCAGATGAAGATAAAGTCAAAGTCTCCACAGGACTATACAACCCTTATGCTTCGCCTCTGCATGATGAAGTGTGCCAACATGCTTGCCCAAAGAATAAATGCCCAGTGCCTTATTACCGGAGAAAGCCTTGGCCAGGTTGCAAGCCAGACCATGGAGAACATGGCTGTTACGGAAAGTTTTGCAGAATACCCGCTTTTGCGCCCCCTTGTTGGCTTGGACAAGGAAGAGATTACGGACACAGCCATACAGATTGGAAGCTATGACATTTCCATCCTTCCCTACGAGGACTGCTGTGTTCTATTTAGCCCCCGCCATCCAGTCCTAAAGGCCAATGTGGAAGAAGCCAAAAAGATTTACGAAAGCCTTGAAGTTGACCAGCTTGTAGAAGAAGCATTTAACAACCGCAAGATTATCCGCTATGCCCTTAGGGACACCATTGGCAAGAAGTGGGCCACAAAGCCTTACCGCGTACAGGTGGGGAATGTGGTGCAGGGTAACGATGTGCGAAGTGGCAATGCAGAAGGAGCCGAATAAATTTGCTTCCCACGGTCTTTCCCTAATAAAAGGCTCTTTTTATGCCGATACTCAAAAAGTGAAAAACCGTCCTGAATTTTATAAGAAATTTGTGCCCCTAAAAGGCCTTTTACTCATATTGGCAAGCGCTTGCTTTTCCGCGTCCTCTTTGCTTTGTGCACAGGAAGCCAGTGCTACAGGCTCTGGTGGAGAGGCTTCAGCTTTAAGTGCAGCGGAAGTTGTTGCAGACGACAGCGTTCCTCTTTTGCTGGAAGGAATCTGGGAGAATTCCAACCGCTACGTTGTATTTGACACAGACTACATTGCTTCGGACAACCGTGCAATTCCCAACATTGTGCTAAAGACCTTCTACCAGTGGTACGACGACCGCGCCGCAGAAAGCCCAGAATACTCTGCAAAGAACAAGCGCGACAGGAACAACACTACTCCTGCAAACCCGGAGCGCATTCTTTTGCATTTTACGCCCCTTACCGACGAGCTTTTTACTCCCGAATACAAAATAAACGTTACCCAGGAAGATGGAGACATTCTTACAGCAGACGGTGAGTGCAGCGGTGCCTGGGACATGCAGATTACCTATTCAGGCCACAAGCTTGGCGGAAAGAACACCTACCACGTGCCCATTGCCGTTATTGGAAACAAGCTCTACCTAAAATTCCGCGTTAAGGCGGAAAACAGCGATTCTGTGGATGTTTCAACTGTCTTGGACGGAAGCGTAAACGACGTTGCAAGCAAGGAGGCTGGATACTGGTTGGATGCAGGAAACGCAAACGGAATCCTTGTAAGCCCCCCTGTTTCTAGCGAAGAACTTTTGTCTTATCTCGTGGCAGATACAGCGGTATACCCGGTTAGATACTGGGTAACAGACATGGAATACGATCCAGAGGCTAAGGCCCGCCTTGATGACGGTGACAAGTCATATTATGTTCCAAAGCATTTGCTTGTTGGCGGCCTTGTGTACACATGCACACTTGGCAGAAGAACCCAAATCCGCAATGTGCAGAAGACGGAAAGCCTTCCCCAGCCTTACTCCATGAACAGCGTGCTAGTGGAAAAGCATGCCGTTACGGAAGAGGACAAGCCCATAAGCTACAGGGTGCGCACTTCAACTATACTTGTATTTGGAGAACCTTACCTTACCCTTACGGACGGAACCCGTACCTTGGAAGAGATTGTCCAGTCTGCCAACAGCCGGAAGAAGCCAGCCAGAAAGCCGCTCTTTCCTCCGCACGGTGTCCTTGACTTTGACTGGAGCATTATCGAAGATCCGCCAAAAGATTACAACCGCCGCATGCTGGACTTGGGTAAATAATTATTTGTTCACTTTTACAATCTGAATGTAATCTAGGCATAGCGGCTTATAGCCCTTTGCATTTTTTATGGTAGGAAAATAAAGTTCCATGCTTACTGTCTGCTTTTCTTCCAGCGTGATGGTGCAGGGGCAGCGGGTGGTAAGCTCGTAATATCCCAACGGTGGGTTGCTTGGGTAAAAGTTGTGCTGTAAAAAGAAGCTGCTTTCTCCGCTTTTGTTGTTTCCTTCAAGGGCCATCTTTATTGTAGCAAATTTATTGTTGAAGGCTTTTTCGCATACCATTATTTCGTATGTGCCGGCATCCAGCGTTACTATGGCTTTTGCGGTGCAGGCAGGGGCATTTGGTGAGACCACAAGGCTTGCGTGTGCGCTTGCATTCATATCGAATAGCCGTCCAGCCGTTACTTCTTCAAGCTTTTCTTTTTGGGGCAAGACCTTTCCGCCGGATTCAAGGAGCATGTCCTCTGCCTCTATCTTTATTCCGCCGCCTGTAAATTCAAAGGACGGAATGATGTATGCATCTTTTGAAAATGCAAACTCTGATGCCAATACCAAGGTACAAAGTGCAAGGCAAGATTTAAAAGTCGTTTTCTTCATATTCATATCCTTTTGTGCTTTCTAAAAAACTGCTCTGGTTCTTGAAAGCCCTAAGCATTTTAATTTTTTTTGCAGCAGCAAAAATTTTTTGCCACCCAAGCAGGCACGGCCGGGATTGGAGCCCCTTTAGTAGCCGAAGGCTATGAGCGGATAGCGAAGGGCGGAAAGCCCCTTGCAAAAGAAAGCGCCGCAAGAAAATCCTATAGCTTTGGCACGTGGGGCTTGGCCATGTTCCTTAGCATGTTCTGCAGCATTTCGTGGGCAGCGTCTGCATCCACTTCTTTTGACGGCTCATGGTATTTTACCAGATTTTGCGGTATTTCATCAAGGAAGCGGCTAGGCTCGCAGTCAACAGAAGAATTCATTTTGCGCCTCTTCCTGCATGAGGAGATAAAGAGCCTGTCACGCGCCCGGGTTACCGCTACGTAAAAAAGACGCCTTTCTTCTTCTATTGCATTGTCCCCGCCTTCTTCAACTGCACGCGCATGGGGCATGAGACCTTCTTCCGCACCCGCAATGAAGACTACCGGGAATTCAAGCCCCTTGCTGGCATGGACCGTCATAAGGTTTACCTTTCCCTTGTCGCCTTCACCGTCGTCCAGGTCGTCCCTGCTAAGGAGGGTAATTCGGTTAAGGTAGGCATAAAGGCTTGTGTCGTCGTGCTGGGGGTTGTTTTCCCACTGTTCCATGCTTTTTATTAGGCTTTCTATGTTCATGTATTTAAAGCGGGCAGCCTTTTCGCTTTTTGGGTTTTCTGCAATCAGGAAGTCAAAGTAGTTTATGTCTGTAACCATCTGCTTTACTTTTTTGCTCAAACCTTTTCCGCTAAGCATTGTTTTGTTGCTTTCTATTAGCTGGCAGAAGGTCTTTAGGCTTTCCAGGGCACTGTCGCTTACCGGGCATTCGTCTTCTCCGCATTCCAGAACTGCCTGTATGGCTTCCCAGAGTGAGACACCAAGGTTTGTGGCAACTTTGTTAAGCGCTTCTATGGATGTGCGGCCTATTCCCCTGCGTGGCGTGTTTATTATGCGAAGAAGGTTTATGTCGTCGTCGTGGTTGGAGATTACGCGGAGGTAGCTTATTATGTCCTTTATTTCTTTGCGCTCAAAGAAGGATGTTCCACCACTCATCACGTAGGGGATGTTTGCTTCTAGGAATGCTTCTTCTATTGCACGGCTCTGGGTGTTTGCTCTCATTAGTACGCCAAAGTCGTCGTACTTGCGCTTTTCTTCTACACAAATGCCCTGTATTCCGTCTGCTATGAAGTCTGCCTCTGCGGCTTCGTTTTCCGGCATGTAGATTTCTATGGGTTTTCCTTCTCCGTTGCCGCTCCAAAGCTCCTTGTCCTTGCGGTTGGTGTTGTGCTTTATTACTCCGTTTGCGGCGGCCAGGATTGTTCCTGTTGAACGGTAGTTCTGTTCAAGCCTTATTTCCTGAACTTCCGGGAAGTCTTTTTCAAAGTTCAGGATGTTCTGGTAGTCGGCACCCCTCCAGCTGTAGATTGACTGGTCATCGTCACCAACGACTGCCACGTTCTTGTCTGCCAGTATGTGCATCATCTCGTACTGCTGGTGGCTTGTGTCCTGGAATTCGTCCACCATGATGTACTTGTAGCGGTTGCGGTAGGCTTCCAGAATGTCCGGGTGTTCACGCCAGAGTTTTATTGGCAGGGTGATTAGGTCGTCAAAGTCAACTGAATTGTAGACTTTAAGGCCTTCCTGGTAGCTTTCGTACAATTCCCTGTACATGGAATTTTCTGCGTTCCAGTTTTTGCGCCCGGTTTTTATGTCGCTAAAGATTCCGCCTATTTTGTAAACGTCCATTGCGTCGCCTGTAAAATGTAGCTCACGGCCTGTTTCTTTTATTAGTGCGTAGCGGTCCGTTTCGTCGTAGATTGAAAAATTTTCCCTGTAACCCAACGCTTGGATGTCCTGACGCAGAACCCTTACTCCGAATGCGTGGAATGTGCTTATGGTAAGGTTCTGGAGCTTTTTGTTGGTTAGCGTCTTTATGCGGTCTGCCATTTCCTTTGCGGCCTTGTTGGTAAAGGTTAGGGCAAGAATCTGGCTTTGGGGAATGCCGTGTTCAAGCATGTTGGCAATGCGGCATGTGATTACGCGCGTCTTTCCGCTGCCTGCTCCTGCAATTATGAGTATTGCGCCTTCTAGTGTTGTTACAGCCCGGTACTGTTCGGGGTTCAGATCGTTTTTTAAGTCTTCTTCCAGTGACATAGGGCATTATTGTAACGATAAAAGGAAAGTCTGGCAACTGCCGGGGAAGTTTTTCTAAGTCTTGCGGGAATTCTTTCTTGTTGATTCGCGTGGAAGGGGTTCATACCGTGTAGCTTGCTGCGGGGTGAATTGATTTGCATTGGAGTTTCTTTGTATAATAGATTGCATCATAATAGACTGCACCGTTTGGAGGGATAAAAAGTGAAGAATAAATCTGGATTGGTATGGATTTTTATATTTTTATTTGTAAGTTGCACTCGCAATGACTGTAGGGCTCAGGCAACAGAAGAGAAATCTTATATGCCTATTTCTATCCCGGAAGATAAAAACCACAGTGAAATTGATTTTGAAAAGCCAAAAGAAGTGCCTTATGACGATGCATTAAGTTCTAGGGATTTTATTTGCAACATAAATAGTGCATGTATAAAAACAGGTACAAAAGTTGAAGAAGGTGCCATAAGCTTTATTGTAGCTATGGAAAATGATAGCATAATCTTTAAAAAGACAAAGGATGTTGATTTTAAAACAAAATCTGGATTGTCAATAAAAAATCCTGTTTCAAAATTTTTAGAAGTATATGGTGCCGGATTGCTTGTTGAACCAGGAACTTGTGTTTTTATACAGCTGGAAGATGACTGGCGCGCGTGTGTTTCTATGGCTAATATGACTATAAAACTTGATGAAGCTGTTTTGTATTTTTATAAAGTTGATTCAAACTATTCTAGGGCTATGACCCTTAAGGAATGGAATAGCGTACAATAAAGTTTGCAATTTGTTAATGATAAATCACTCCTTGCTGTGTTAACTGTAAAGCTTTTGCTAAGTCTGCAATGCAAATAAAATACTTTGTTGTATACTTTAGCAAATCATGCTAAAATAGAAATATGGAAGCAAGATATTTACCAATCGGAATTCAGGATTTTGAGGATTTACGAAGGCGTGGCTGTATTTATGTTGATAAGACTGCTCTTGTCTATAAGCTTGCAACAGAAGGAAAGCCGTATTTTTTAAGCCGCCCCCGCCGCTTTGGAAAGAGCCTTTTGCTTTCTACACTGGAAGCCTACTTTCTTGGTAAAAAAGACTTGTTTAAGGGGCTTGCAATAGAAAAGCTGGAGAAGGACTGGACGCAGTATCCTGTTCTAAATATTAGCTTTGGGGCTGACAATTACCCGGATTTAGTAAGTTTAAAATCTGCAATAAACCTTATGCTTTGCAGATATGAAAAGATTTTCAATGTAGAAGTGACAGATGAGCGTCCTGCCCCTCGGCTTAATAATATTATTTTGGCTGCCTATGAACAAACAGGCAAGCAAGTTGTAATTCTTATTGACGAATACGACAAGCCCATTCTTGATGCACTCTACACGGAATACGAAGAGCAGAACCGCCAGGAATTGCGCAGCTTCTACAGCCCCCTCAAGGACATGGACAGGTACATCCGCTTTTTGTTCATTACGGGAATAACAAAAGTAAGCCACATAAATATTTTTAGCGGACT
>JAGCWT010000001.1 GCA_017961705.1 Treponema sp. | reverse complement strand
TTAATCTGTCGATCGAGGTTTCCATGATCCTCTCGGATTACGGTTCCTCACTGCTCAGCTGAACCTTCCGCCGACTCTCTGATTCCGTCAAATCAGAGTACCACTTTTTGCCAATCACCTAAATCATAGCATCTGTCGAAGTGCCGAAGTGCCGAAGTACGTTCTGAAATGCCCACTTTGCCACCACGGAAATCAATTTTCATAAAGTGCGGCAACAGTTAATCAAAAAAAATACGCAGTGAAAATCTGTATCTTTTATTTTTCCTATGTTAAGCAGACCGGAAATCAAGTTTGTGTGCAGCGGAAGGGAAATCCGGCTGAAAACCCGCATTGGAGCGGAACGAGCGCAGCGAGTTTAATTTCCTATTCCGCGACACCGCGGGTTTCTCAGACGGATTTGCCTGGGAGCGGAACACAAAATTGATTTCCGTGCCTGTAAGGCACTATTTTCGCCTGCCTCTTTATGCTATAATTTCTCCATGGAAGGAATGCTTTGCAAAACATGCAGCCACTGCGGTTTGTGCCCAGGCGACGGAACTTTTAGGGCAGACAAAAATCTTATCATCAGCACGGAAGGAATCTCCTCCCCCCTAAAGAAAAATCCCTCTTTGCCACCTTTCTACACCGGTATTGCCATAGACCTTGGAACCACCACAGTGGCCGCAAAAGCATACAGACTTTGCAACGCAGAACTCCTTGCTGAATATAAGGAAGCAAATTTTCAGCAGAAGTTTGGAAGCGACGTTATTGCCCGCATTTCCTTTGCTACAGAAGCAGATGGCTACAAAAAAATAAGGGAAGCAACCCTTCTTCAGATAGAAAAAGCCGTAAAAAAACTCTTGGGCGAAGTTTCATTTTTGTTTACATCCCAGCGCTGTGGCAGACCCCACCTTGCCCGCCTTGTAATTACCGGCAACACAGCCATGCAGAGTTTTGCCGCAGGTCTTAGCGTAAAAGGCCTTTCCACCTTTCCCTTTAAGGCAGAATATCTTTTTGGCGAAGAAAAGCCCGCGTCAGACTTTTTTGGCAGCTCTTCATTTTTAAGCGCAGACTGTCCAGTCTATTTTACGCCGGCTCAAAGTGCCTTTATTGGTGGCGACACAATTTCTGCAATGATGGCATGCGGTTTTGCTGAAGGTAATGGGTCTGTAAAAATCCTTGCAGACGTTGGAACCAACTGCGAGATGGCACTTCTTGACCCAAGCGGAAATCTTTTTTGCACTTCTTCTGCCGCGGGGCCAGCTTTTGAAGGCTACGGCATAAGTCAGGGAATGAATGCCTGTGAAGGTGCCGTTGCAAAGGTAAGCCTTGTTCAAGAAGAAAAACCTGGTGTTAGGGCGGGTGGAAAATTAAAGTTTTTGTGCAGCGTAATTGGCGGCGGTTCGGCAAGGGGCATCTGCGGTACAGGGCTTTTAAGCGCAATATCACTCTTCTATAAAACAGGCCTTATAAACCAGAACGGAACACTTCTTCGTGGCAGGGATTCTGTTTCTCTTTGCAAGGGGGTAAGCCTCTGCCAAAAAGACATAAGGAATTTTCAGCTTGCAAAGGCGGCAGTCCTTAGCGGAATAGAAGCCCTCATGGAAAAAGCTGGCCTCTCATCTTTTGGTGTGGAAAGTGATGCGCGCCTCTTTTTAGCTGGAGGTTTTGGCACAAAGCTTGACCAAAAGGATGCCTGCGCTACAGGAATGATTCCCTCTTTTATGGAAGAAATTGTCTGTCATGCGGGTAATGCTGCCCTTAGCGGAGCATCTATGCTTTTGCTGGACGAAGGTCGTAGGAAGGATGCGCTTTTGCTTGCAAGAAAGGCAATGAACATAAATCTTGCAGAAGACCAAGGCTTTCAATCCCGCTACATAAAAGCACTCAACTTTCCCGATTTGCCATAGAACTTGCAATCTGCTACAATAAGACATGAAATTTTTTTCGTCTTTATGGAATACAATAAAACCCACCCTGCTGCGTTTTCCGGCAGCCTTTGTGCTAAGTGCCTTTGCCACTGTAATGCTTTTTACAGACGATCTTGTAAACTTAGGGTGGACATCAAAAAGTGCATATTTTGCCCTTGCAAAAAGTGCCTTCTGGGCATTCGCACTGT
>JAGCWT010000147.1 GCA_017961705.1 Treponema sp. | reverse complement strand
GCACTTCCATTCATAGGGAAGAAAAATCCAGTGGTTGTCGCTGCCCTTAACCTGGTTCAAATAGGTAAGAAAACCTGCCTTGTTGCCACAAGAACCCTTATATATCTTTTTAAGAAAATTTACATCTTTTACGGAGTCTTTGGAATCCCCATCATCGTCTGGGACATTGCTTTCCTGAGCAAAAGGACTGCCACCCTGCCCTGCTCCGCCAAAAGGCTGCCCCTGTTGACCACCATCGGTTTGCTGACCACCATCGCTTTGCTGACCGCCATGCCCCTGGTGACCGCCATCGGTTTGCTGACCGTCATGCCCCTGTTGCAATTCATCGCGCTGGTGACCGCCATCGCTTTGCTGACCGCCATCGCTTTGCTGACCGTCATCGCTTTGCTGCAATTCATCGCTTTGCTGACCATCGCGCCCCTTGCCACCGCTAGCGTCACCGTAAAAAAGCTCCAGCACCTTCTTAACATTAGCCTCGCTGGCCTCTATCCCGTCTTCCATCAAAAGAGCCGCCGCTTCTGCCGCCTGCCTTTCCTTGCCGGGAAACCTAAGTGCAAGCGACCGTGCCTTTGCCATAAGAGTTCGGTCTATGCGCACCCCCGTCTGCTGCAAAAACAAAAAAAGCCTTGCAGAAAGTTCATCAGGAACAAAACCTTCCGCAGAAAGCATATTATATAAGGAAGAAAAATTAGCATTGTTGGCATTGCCACCATTGCCACCATAAGGGGAAGAAAGAGCGCCAACATTCGCGCCTGCACCAAGAGCAGTACCAGATGCCATATTGGAAAAAGGCTCAAGCAAAATCTTTCCGCCTGCACCAAAATGCACGTTTGCATTAAAAGTCTGCCCAAGGGAAAGCTTAGTCTGGCAGCTTACGTTAAAGCGGCTGTTTGCAAAAGAAACGGTATATTGCCCCCCGCCGTTATCCGCAAGAACCCGGACAAAAACAGACTGTCCTTCCTTTAGCAAGACATTCTGGGGAGAGTGGCTGTTTAGAAAAATATTGTTCTGAACGTATGGGGTCATGCCTTTAAAACAAAAAAACGGCCGTCAGCCTTAGGAAAGACCTAAAACTTCGGGCCGTATTATTATAGAAGAAATTATTTCTTCTTCTTTGCGTCCTTGTTGGAAGCGGCTTCTGCAGCAGTTTCAGCCTTGATTTCTGCCTTGAGGCTTGCTTCTCTTTCGTCAGCGGCCTTTGCAGCAGCCTTAGAAGCAGCCATCTCTGCGTTTGCCTTTGCACCAATAAGAGTCTTAATCTTAGCAGCCTTACCAACCTTCTCGCGGATGTAGTAGAGCTTTGCACGGCGAACCTTACCAGGGCGTACAACCTCAACCTTCATAACACGTGGGCTGTGGATCGGGAACACGCGCTCAACGCCAACACCGTAGCTTTCCTTGCGTACAGTAAATGTCCTTCCGATTCCTGCGTTCTTGATGCAGATAACCAAGCCTTCAAAAATCTGGATTCTCTTTGTTTTTCCTTCGATGATTTCAAAGTGAACTTTTACAGTGTCTCCAACCTTGAATGTTTCTGCATTAGGTTTCTTCTGCTGTTCACCAATGGTTCTAATCAAGTCCATTTTATTCTCCATTCAGCTCTTTCCGCTCAGAGGCAGCCTTATTTTTTGCGGCAAGCCTTTTAAGTCTTTCCTGGACGGAACGCAATTTTCTTTTTTGCTTACGGTCATTCTTGTAGTCAAGATGCTCCGCAAGTTCTTCGATCATCTTTTCGGCCTCCAAAGTAAGAGTACCCGTAAGCCGCGCCTGAGCAATCAAGTCAGGTCTGTTCATAAGCGTCTTCTGCAGGCTCTTTCTTAAGCGCCACTTCCGGATTTCCTCGTGGTTGCCCCCGGTCAAAACAGAGGGAACTTCCATGCCCTTGTACACTTCCGGCCTTGTGTACTGGGGATATTCCAGAAGGTTCGAGTTAAAGCTTTCCTCGTCCAATGATTCGTGGGTAATAACGCCGTCCACCAAACGGTAAACCGCATCAATAACGACCGTAGCCGCCAATTCCCCGCTAGACATAACGTAATCCCCAATGGAGATTTCGTCGTCAACGTAGTAATCAATTATCCGCTGGTCAATACCTTCGTAACGCCCGCAGATAAAGACGATTTCTTCCTTTTTACTCAGTTCCTGGGCTTTTTTCTGGGTAAAAGGCCTTCCGCCAGGTGTTAGGTACACCGTATGCTTCTTGTAGGCCTCCACACTGTCCAAAGCCCTTCCAAGAGGTTCTGGGAGCAAAAGCTGCCCGGCACCCCCGCCGTAGGTCGCGTCGTCACAAGTTTTGTGTTTATCAAAGGCAAAATCCCTGATATTCACCAAATCGTAGGCAATAATCCCCTTCTGAACCGCCTTCGCCATGATCGAATTTTCAAAAAATGCGCGCGGAATCTCAGGGAACAAGGTCAGCACAGTAAATTTCACAGGAGTTACTCCAGGATCCAGAGGTGCATCAACTGCATCTTCTTGCCATCAACGTCAACCGCCCCAATAAATTCATTCTTAAAGGGAACGTACACCGTCCGCATTTTACCGCTTTTGGTGCGCTTAACGTCATCAGAAAGAAAGCTACAGTTCTCGGACAGCAAAATCTCAACGAGATAACCCGATCCGCCTTCCATTACGTTTGTGACTGTCCCAACAACATCTTCTTCCGAAACTGCTGCCGGTGCGGTACTCACCGCCGTGTCCTTATACCATACCGAACAACCCTTTAGGTCTTCGACATACCACTCATCCTTCTGCAGAGGATGTGCTTTTTCGCGGGGAACTACGATTTCCCACCCGTTGTACTTTGCAGCTTCCTCGGGTGAATTGATTCCCGCCAATTTCATATACAGAGTCGCGGAAGCCTCTTCGGTTGATTCAACCTTAAAAAGCTTTGTTTCCCTTCCGTCTGTAAGAGACACTTCTTCCATATCCGCAAAATGCGAATACTCGCCGGAAGCGCTTTCCACTCTAAATTCGCCCGTAAGACCATGAGACCTTCGGACAAAACCTACCACAAACTGCTCTACCATCAGCTTATACCTGCACCCGACCGAATGTCAGTCAAGGATTTCCAAGCTGTAACGAACGCCGTCTTTGTTTGAACAGGCGCTTAGAACTGTGCGCAGAGCCTTTGCAATGCGGCCGTATTTGCCGATAACCTTGCCAATATCGCCCTGAGCAACGCTTAGCTGAAGAACAGGTCCGCGTTCGCCCTCGGTTTCCGTTACAGAGACTGAAGAGGGATCATCGACCAATTGTTTTGCTATAAATTCAATCAGGTCTTTTTCCATTCAATAACTCCTCGTAAACTTATTTGGCGATTTTCTGTCCGGTTACTGAAAGTCCGTGCAAGTTGAAGATTTTCTTTACTGTGTCTGTTGGCTGAGCACCTACAGAAAGCCAGTACTTTGCGCGGTCTTCATTGAACAAAGACTGCTTTCCCTCTGCAGCGATCGGATGGTATTCACCAATTTCTTCGATTGTCTTACCATCGCGGGGCTTGCGGGCATCCATAACTACGATACGGTAGTCAGGGCGCTTCTTTGTACCAAACTTCTTAAGTCTGATTTTAACCACTTGTTTCCTCCGTGGGTCTGTTAAACCCTGTAATCTTTGCCTGCACAGTTTTACCCATGCATAGCATGAACACTTATATTATTAAAAAACAAAGATTTAGTCAATCGGATAAGCACGAATTTGTAGCCCAGAAAGCCCAGTTTTTTCACGCCCAAGCCTTCTAAAAGTAATCTTCTGGACGAACCTTTTATACGCTCTACCATTTCATTTTTTGGCTAATTCGACAGAACATGCCTCTGCGCCACCCGCTTTCCAGGGCTCCGCTCCCGCTCCGGCCCGCCTGCGGCGGTCTTGCCTGCGGCAACCCTTCCAATCGGGCGTAGGCTTGGTTTTAAAGCCCACGTGTTGGCAGAAGGCTAAAAGTACCACATACAACTTAAATCATTATTTCATCTACGTAGTAAAACAGACACGAGTTTATTCCAACAGCCATTTTGAGTTACATGTTAGTCTTTACTCAACAATTTATCTATTGCTACAAAATAAGTTTTTTCGTTTTCTAAATATATATTAGCCCACCGTTCTGTAGCTTCTACTATATTTTCATTTACATCGAATTTCTTTATGAAATCTTCAATAATCTTTTTTTCTAAATCTGCAAAATCTTTATCCGAAACAGAAAGTCTATACAACTCCCTTAATAAGAATGCTTTTTCTACATTATCAATAGTCACGCTTCCTATTTCTTGATAATATATTTCTTTCAACCCAAGAGCCATTCCAATATTATTTAAAAGTTGCATCTCTTCTTTTGCAATATTCCCATCAGCATTTGCAACTTGCCACAACCAATTTGCAAATAATTGTTTTTTATCTTTTGTTTCAAACATTTTTAACCCCTTTATTCTATGCAACTTGCTTTTCCAAACATATTAGCTTTTGTTTATTTGACGCCAAATTTTGCTTCAATGATTTTATTTCTTTACTATATTCATACCGTCGCTTGAATGCCCACAATCTCAAGGCTTTCATTTGTTTCTTTAACTCTTCTATATCATTTTGCTGATTATAGATTATTTTTTTTAGCTGTTCTATTTGTTTTCGAAGATTCTTATTCTGAATTCCTTGGAATATATTTGCTCCTATAGAAGCCGCACTAGTAACACCCAAACCAACTAATGCAATTGTTGTTCCTATCATATAATTTATTCCTCCATTTCCTCTAAAAAATCATCATACTCTTTATCAAACTGTTCAAAATACTCTTCAACGGAATGTTGTTCCAGCTTTTCTTTTTCAGAACGCTCATACATTTCTTGTATTTCTTTTCCATTCATGTTAATTCGTTTGTTAACATTCAAAAGATATTTTATTGAATGCTTAACAGTGTTAATAATTACAGGATAATTTACCCTAAACAGAACCCTCGGCCCTTCTGCAACAATACCTCGTACGGCATTTATAGAAAGATTCGAGGTCACAACCATTGCATTACTAACTAATAACATGGGCTGATATTTTAAGTCATTTCCAATTTTTAGTTTAATCTTTCCTGTTCTTGTATAATTGTCATAAATTGCCCAAGAATGAATTATAATACTCATAAACAGGGATGGTAAGGATTGATATATAAAAGTTCTGGAATTAAACAGTTGACTTCTATAAGCGGCTGTTATATCCTCTCTTACTTTATCAGAGCCGAATTGCATTAAGAAAGTTGTTCCTGGATACGGAAGCCCCTGTTGATTACACATATCAGAAATCATATGAGCAACATAAGAAATAACAGCTTGAATAGGATTTTTTATACCTTCCCCAAACGGAGCCTGAATTAAATTTCCAAATTTATCAACTCCAGAATATTTTCCTGTAATCATTTGAATAATTCCTTCAATAAAACGTAAAGGATCATGTACAAATGAATATTGCTCGTGAATATTTTTTAATCCACGCATTTCAAAATCTTGAAAATCAATAGGCGCACTATTTCCATGCCTAAAACCATTAGAAAATTTATCCATTATGTCTTGAAAAGACTTTATTTTACCACTTGCTAGTATTTCTTTTACTTTACTATCAACTGGTCGTAAAATTTTTGTCTGAGTAATTAAAACATCCAGTGCAATACCAACAGCACCTGCAATAAATACTGCTATCCAGTCCGCTCTTTGCCATGATTCATCAACGTAGTCAATGTTTAAGGTTTTTATAATCTTCAGAAGCGATTTTTTATCGCTGGAATTCTTTAGATTATACAGATCCTCAATATTATATGATGGTAAATATGTATTCCCCTTAAAAGATGCCATATCTATTTTCAAATTTTCTATATCAACTTGAGTATCAATAGTAGCATCTCTAAGAGTTTGTATTTCTTCATCCATAATGCGATTAATCTCCTTTACAGTCCTTTAGAAAAAGAAAAATCCGACAATGCAATTTCATTTGTACTTTCCATAAGAACAAATCTCCAACACTTTTTAGTTATGGAGCAATTTTACAGTTTTACTCCATATAATAAAGAATAACTCCAAATCTACTCCAAGTCAATAGAAATTTTATATATAATTCTCCATTAAAATGAGTACATGGATTCGTTTTTTGATGATTTTAGAATGAATATAAAATACTATCGTGACTTGCGCGGATTAAACCAGTCAGAGCTTGCAATTCAAGCAGACAGTTCCAACGGCATGATTGGAAACATTGAATCAGGAAAAGCATATCCTTCTTTTAAAAATGTTCTTGCCATTGCAAGGGCTTTAAAAGTTCATCCAGCAGATTTGTTTTTACGGGATGCATCAAAATCAAAAGAAGAAATTCGAACAGTTCTAAAAGAAAAAATAGAAAAAGAAATAAACAATATTATAGATGAACATTTATAAATCCTTAATTTTTAACCTAAATACGCAAATGCTTACTGTTACAAATCGACCAGACCTACGCCGCCATGGAGCCCCGGAGTACCGCACGGAGGGCGGTATGAGCGTTAGCGAAGGGCGAAACGGCGGTGACGAAAGACACCCTCAGTCGAATTAGCCAAGGAGTAAAATGGTAGAGCGGGAAAAAGTTCCGTCCAAAAGATTAAAAAAACAATCCCCCATTTGCATCGGCTTTTTTCTGGTGGTCTGCCATAATGGGATTCCAGTAGTCGTGGTATTGTTTTTCGTACGGAGTTTTATCTGCGGAAATGCCAATCGCAATAAACTTTAGGATTACATCTGAATTTGAATAATTGCTTTTAGCCAGGGTCTGTAGAATATTTAAATTATCAATGACCGCATAAGCCCTTTTATTTTTTGCCATTTCAATTAGGAATGAGTCATTTATTTTTGAAAAGAAATGTTGGCTTGCATATAAACTGTAGGGTTCTGTTTGGTAGCAGATAAATTCATTTTCCATTATCCTGTCAATTTTATAATTGCCTTCATTTATATAATAGTCCAGAAATTTTCCTATATTTATACAGTCACTTTTTAATGCAGCAAATTTAACCTGAACCTCTTTGCTTATTGACTCTCCGTCTGGAAAAACATGTGCAATGTTATTTTCTATGTAACCAAAGCAGTCAAATGCGCTGCCTCCGTTTTCAAATCCAAAATTAAAATACGAATATTCCAAATATGATTTTAGCTGATTGGAATTTTGCGGCTGAACAAACAAAGGAATTTCCTTGCTTAAATATCCTCCAAAAACCCAGCCGTATTCTGGATTCCCACTTTTCCATTCATAACTTGGAATTAAGATTTCTACCCAGGGCGCTGTTATTCCGTCAATGCTTTCTTCTTTTCCAATTGCCACAACTTTTACGGGAAACCTGTGCTGCAAACCGCAAAGACGGTTGGACTTGAGCGAAGGACAATCACGGACTTTTAAGCCGTCCACGGAATCTACATACATTGTGTCTAGCACTTTGCCGTTATCGTAAAAACGCTTCTTGTCTGCAAAAGCAAAAGAAAAAATAATTGTTAAGGTGAATAATAAACAAATAATTTTTTTCATATTTAAATTTCCTGTCTTTTAATTTTTGCAAAACCAAGTTTCTTTGCCGTCGGAAAATTTTATTAGAAAATCAATTTCGGCAAGGCAAGTGTCAGAGTATTTGTCTCCTTTGTAAAATGACTTTACAATAACTTGCGAAGAAGACCATTCTGATTCCTGGTAAGAAAGAGTGTCATCTTTACAAAAGAAGCTGTCGCCTTTTTCTGATTCTATTCCGCGGATTCTGTTGTTTGCCTTGTAAGCACTGGTACTGCTTGCATAGCCGTTTACGATTCTGATTGACTTGCATGTAAATGGCTCTTTGTTGGGCTGCGTAATTTTTACTGCCAGAAGATTGTCTTTTGTGTCTTCTACAAAGGCTGTCTTTTCGTTGCCGTCAAATGCGTTCTGCAATGTGTACATAAAAGGCCTTGCATTGTCGATGAGCGGAAAAGTTGCCTCTATACGGATTGCCTGATTTGTCTTTTCAAAATCCATGCTTTTTGGAAACTTTGCCATAAAGTCTTTGTCAAAATAAATCCAAAAGCCTTCGCTTTTTTTGGTAACCTCACGCCTTTCTTCCATAAAAAAATCAACTTCGGAATCAACAGTTTTTGTAAGCAGCAATGCAGAAATATTTTTATCCTTCGCTATTACAGAAAAGTTTTCGTATATATGCTGCTCTGTATTTGTATATATTCCGCCGTCGCCATAATATTCATAGACAGGATAAGCTCCAAGACATTTTGTTGCCTTGCCAGATTTTACAAATACAAACTGATACAAGCCATCAAGGTAGCAACCTTGGTCTCTGCTATATTCATCTTTAGCCCAGCGGCGGAATCCACCGTCGTAATCATAGCACAACATTCTGTAAACAGTTCCGTTTTCATAAGGCTCTTTGTAGATTTTGTAAAACTCGAGGTTAAGAGGATCCAGACCTCCGTGAATCGTATAATAACCGTTTTCGCTGTTGTAATATTCTATTAACGGTTCAAGTTCACCCCTCAATCTTTCTATTTCAGATTCACCCTTCACCTCTTTTATCTGCTCATAATGATTTCCAAAAACCACCTGCCTAAAGTCATAGGCAAACAGCATCTGAGCAAGTCCAGTTAAAAAAATAAACAAAATTTTCTTTTTCATATAAACTCTCCCATTCACAAGAAACATTGTAAAATGCCCTTAGTCATAAAGTCCAATTAATTTTTAGCTTTCAATTTTTACCCATACAATATCTTTGTTATGTACTATTTTACTTTATCTTATCAGCTTTTTTCTGCTGCTCTGCCATAATGGGATTCCAGTAGTCATGGTACTGCTGTTCATATTTCGTACCTTTAGCGGAAATGCCGGCCTTTATGCATTCTGATGCAAAGCCTTCGTCAAGTTTTGCTTCATCTTCCCACCAGAAGCGCCAGTATGAATCTTCAAGGTATTGCTTAAATTGACCTGCGCTTTCAGGCTTTTTGAACTCCGGAAGTTTCTTTGCTAAATATCCGCCAAAGACCCAGCCATATTCTGGATTATTGCCTTTCCATTCGTTTTGCGGAATCAGAATCTCCACCCAAGGGGCAGTAATTTCGTCTATTGTTTCTTCTTTTCCAATTGCCACAACTTTAACAGGAAATCTGTGTGAGAGCCCACATAACCTTTTGGATTTGAGAGATGGATAATCGCGAACCTTCAATCCGTCTTCGGAATCCACATACATCGTGTCGATTACTTTCCCATCTTCATAAAAGCGGCTTTTATCCGCAAATGCTAAAGTGAACAAAACTGTAAAGCTGAATAATATACAAAATATTTTTTTCATTCTTACTCCAAAAGCGTCCCTGTGCGGGTGGCTACATAACGATAACTTAAACGGTGGTGGGCTTGACTTGTAGCCTACTAAAAAAACAGTGTTATATGATATTCATATCTATTACCAAATAGTTTTTACATCATAAAGCGGAATATTGCCATCAGTCGTTACAATTGTCAAATCGTTTTCAATTGCCTGTGAAATCAAAATTCTGTCAAATGGATCATTGTGTTTTACATTTTCTTGAAAAGGCAAATCACGAACTCGATTAAAGTCATCAAGAGTAACAGGAAGTTTTCTGAATCCAGCTTGTCTACACATCTCATCGATTTCATATACGGTATGAGTAAATTCCAGCTTTTTCTTGCTTTGCTTTATGGAAATTTCCCAGAATGAAGCGTAACTGTAAAAGCAAATGTTCGATTCAATTATATCTTTGGCATTTTTTGACAATCGGGAATCCCCAAACAAATACCAAAGAATTGTATGGGTATCAAGCAAGTATTTCATTACATGTACTCCGCAAAATCTTCAAGAGGTTCATCAAAATCTGGGGACATATAAAAAGGCTCGTCTTTCCAGATGCCATACATGGATTTTTTTGCAGGAGCAGAATTTTCTTCGGGGAACTTCAACTTTATGAGGCGGATAAAATCTATAACTTCACTTATAGCGGCATGGGGAAGAGTTTCTATTTCTTTTTCCAAAGTTGCGTAAGGCATATTGACCTCCTTAAATTACTAAAATTATAGCATGAATTCTTTAAAAAAGATATAATTTTGCAAAAAAAGTGAGTTTACCCTGGTTTTATTTTATTGCTTATTTAATTCTTTTACCATATACCCACAAGTAAAGGGAAAGAAATCAAATTTTTCTGTGCCAATATGAACGAAACCTTCTTTTTCATACCATTTACGGAGGATAGTATTTTCTTCCACAATTCCAATGTTGATTTTACTGCAATTATGGGCTTCCGCTTGCCTATAAGCATCCCGTAGCAATTCTTGCCCAATTTTCCTATGGCGGTATTCCGGGAGAACACAAAGATTATTCAATTCGCATTCACCCGAATCCTGAATCAGAAGAGAATAATACCCGACTATTTTTCCATCAGAATCAAAATAGGCAAACATGAATCTTGGTTCGTTGTCCAACTGATGCAAAAGCCTTTCTTCTGTTGTGGCAAAGGCAGTGAATCTTGGGGCATTCTCAACCGTAAAACCAAATTGTTCAGCAATCGTCATAAAACTTGACCTTATGACTTTTACACATTCTGCTACATCGCTCTTGTTTATTTCTTTTATCACTTTTATCTCCTCTGCGTCACACTGGGCAAACTCATAATACCATTTTTAGCGGTTTTTGCAACCAGATGGCAAAAGCCATTTTGACGCTTTGCTATGGCATGTTTACAACTTTTATTTTTCTTTTATACAAAACGTATTTTTTGAAAGTCTTTTTACAAAGATGTTTT
>JAGCWT010000146.1 GCA_017961705.1 Treponema sp. | reverse complement strand
ATCAATGTGCCAAAAGCCAAACAAGGCGGATGCTATCAGTGCAGAAAGTATAAAGCTGTACTTTTGGCTAAGGATTTTGTTAAAGAGCCCCCGGAAGACACCCTCTTCCATCAGAACATTTATTATATTCCCCGCAATGCAGATTAGAAAAAACAAGAGGCTGGTATTATTGCCAAGGTTTTTGTCTATTGCGTATGTACTTACATAAAGCTTTAGTGAATCAAAATTTCCACGAGAATTAATTATAAGGCATTCTACCGTGTAGGCTACGGCAAAAGTGCAAAGACCAAATGCAAGTCCCCTACACAAATTAAAAAGCGCCCGTTCTTTTGAAAAACCAATTTCTGCTGTGGTAAAGTGCAAGATTCCTGCACAAATAAAAAGCACAAGAATTCCAATCAACTTATGGACAACCGCTTCTCCAACCCAGGTTCTGTCCGTGCGCAAAACAAAATATTCAAAAATCCTGAATGTAAAACAAACAAGATAGATGCTAAGAACAAGCAAAACGACCCTTTGATTTTTTTTATTCACCATTTTATAACCCTATATCTTTTATAATTTTTGCCACTTCCAAAGGTTTTTCTCCCTGAGGAGTGTGCCCGCATCCCTTAACTTCAAAAAAGCCTTTTTTGGGAGCATTTATTTTTTCATAATATTGCCTTGCAAGTATAACAGGGCAAGTCCAGTCCATTTCTCCGCTTATAAAATAAATCGGTGAATTAAAATTCATTCCATAAATATCTATTCCTTCCTTTAGCTCCTTGTCAAAAACATAATCCACAAGAATCTTATTGTTCCTGTATATTTTTTCTGGAGATGCATTGTCAAAAAACATCCACCTCATGTCATCAATTCCAAGGTAGGGCGAAAGGGCTCCGTACAAAAATGACATTTCTGGAACATCCGGTTTATTATACGCTTGGGTAAAGGAACGGAGTTTTGTTAGGGTAAATAAATCTTCTGTTTCCTGGTAGGCTTTAAAAGCTTCCTTCATAGAAGAAGTTTCGTCCCCTGCCCGCTCAGCTTTTTCCAAGGCATTGTAGTAGGCAAGCTCGTCTCCCTTAAAAAAGCTAATCACTTGTCCAATGCAAATTGTCTTTTGAATTTTTTCCGGATGAACATGGGAATACTTTGTGGCAAGAACAGTTCCCCATGAATGTCCAATAATTGTAACCTTATCCTGTTTGAACCTGTTGCAGGCATAATCCACAAGTTCATCTATATCATCAAGAAGCTGGTCTACATTTGCAGTTTTATTTTCCGGGTCGCTAGCATGATTTTTGTAATATGTTCTTCCACAGCCCCTTTGGTCCCAGGTGATGTATGTGTATTCATCAAGAAGATAATCCATAAAGGCATAGTCCATCATTCCGTCTGGACCAGAAGGACCTCCGTGCAAAAGGATCACAAGAGGATTTTCCTTATTCCTTCCCATCACCCTTATGAACTGATTCTGTCCGTTTAGGTTAACATATGCGTCCTCAAAAATAGGATTCTTGGCAAAGGCAAATGCTTTTACAAACTTTGCATTTTTAATTCCAAAGTATCCTATAAGAATTATAATTGTAAAACCGGCAAATGCCGCAGCAAGGCTCTTTAATATTCTAAAAGGAAGTCTGCGCCTTTTCTTTCCAAAAAGTGAATCCCTATGCCCAAGATGAATTCCTATATGTCCTATTCCAAGTATTGTTGATGCAAGAAGCAAAAATGAATTTGAACCGTAAAGGCCAAGCACAAAAAATGCCAGTACAGGATAAGTTGCTCCCGCTACAGGAATTCCAAAAAGCGATGAATAAAAATCCTTTAAGCTTCTTTTGCTCCTAAAATAGCGTATCCAGTACAGCTCGTAACAAATCATCAAAACGAACGCAAGTACAAGAAGCGAAAGGGCAGAACGCCTGTTTAGGTCTATGTTAAAATCCTTAAAAAGCAGAAGCAGCACGCTAACCAGAACTTCACCAATGTGCTCCAAAACAAGCAAAAATTTATTTTCTTTTAGAGATACTTCTTCGTAACCCAAAGGCTTTTTCTTTGTCCAAATAAAATTCGGAATAAGAAGCATGCAAAGGAAAAGAAGCCCAACGTAGGAAAATCCAAAGTGAAACATTTAATAAGGATAGCATAAAAAGAATAAATCTTCCATACTCCCGCCCACCGCTATTTAAGCCTTACCGAAGTTTCATTGTGCCTTGTAGGATAGATTTCTGTGTAGACAATTTTTCCGTTAACAAGGCCAACCCTTACTATCTCAGAATCCAATGCTCCGTAAGCCGCAAATTCAGACTCTCCGTTAAAGATAAAATTTCCCAGCGAATAGACAATGAGTTTTCCCTTGTACCATTCCGTTGGCTGAATTACATGGGGATGGCTTCCAAAAACAAGGTCTGCCCCGCAATCAACGAATCTTTCGTAAAGGTCGCGCTGCAATTGATGGGGTTTGTGTCTGTACTCAAAACCTCCATGAACATTCACGATTACAAAATTTCCGTCAGCTTTTTCTTTTTTTATGTTTTCAAAAAGTTCCTCGTTTTGCCAAAGGATTCCCGCCCTTGTATCTGTTGCTGTTGCAGTTTTTTCTCCGTTGAATCCAGTCCTCTCTATGGGAAAAGCTCCGCAGCTTATAATGGCAAAGTTAGTTCCTCTTACGCTTGTGTGGTAGAATTTTTTTGCCTCTTCTGCGTTGTAGCCTGCTCCAGAAGTTGGTATGCCATATTCTTTTAGAGCGGCAAGGGTGTCTTTAAAGCCTTCTTCACCGTAATCGTAGCAGTGATTGTTTGTCTGCATAAAATAATTGAAGCCAGCTTTCTTTAACGCAGGAAGCACTTCTTTGTGGAACTTAAAGGTGTAGGATTTATAGATTCTTTTTCTTGATTCGGTTACGGCTCCCTCCAAGTTTCCAATCATTATGTCGTTACTCTGCAAAACAGGCAGCGTTGTGCCAAAAACTTTTTCCAAACCATTTTGGTCTTCTATTAAAGTTTTCTGTGCGCCGCCTTCTACCATTATGTCTCCAACCGCCGCAACAAAAGTTATATTGTCTTTACAAACATTTTTGTCTTTAAAAAATTCATCAAAAAAATCAAAGACGGTCTTTTCAAAATCCGGAATTACTACGGTGCATCTTGCGCAAGTCTCTTTTTCCAGGGCATATCCCTGGTCTCCTGCATATTTTGAATCCACAGGAATTGCCTTGTTTCCTTTGGGAAGATTTTCCGCATCGGTCAACAAAATAGTAAAATTAGGCTTGCTGGTATTAAGGGAAGATACTTGGTTAAAATCTGTTTCTGCCGATGGAAAATAATATTTTGACCTTAAGCTGTAGTTTTTTGTGTGGGCAGTTTCTTTTTCGCCGTCAAAAAAAGCCATGCTTTCATTTTTTGTAACAAAGGCAACCGCATATGCATAGGGTCCTTTTTTTGCTTCTTTTCCGCTGTTCAAATCAAGAGAGGAAAAATCAGACAGGGAAATAAGCGAGAAAGCTTCTGGAGAAGGGTGATCCCCAAAGTATTCTTCAAAAATGCTGTCGTCAACCACAACATAATAATTTTTGGTACAAGATAAAAGCTTTTTGTGTTCAATCAAAAAGAGCAGGACAAAAGACGCGAGTGCTAAGAAGAGAATTCCTGATATGGTAGCCATAATCTTGTTAGGAATTATAGGTTTCTTCATTCTATAATTCTAACTGAATATGCAAAAAAAGCAAAGACAGAAAACCTTGACTAAAGCAAAAGAATCTTTTTAGAGTGCGAATACGTTACAATGATTCCTGCTAAAATTTAACTCAGGCTGCCGAAAACTTTTTATATGCCCTTACAATCTGGCTTAAAGAATAACCCTTGCTGTACCAGGCCTCGCACATTCCCATGCATGCCTTGTATTCACAAAGACAGCGCCTGGCTTTTTCCACATCAGAATAAGTTTTCCAGTAGCCACAGAATTTGCAGTCGTGCCCCTTGTGGCTTTCAAATTCAATTACATCATTAACCGGGTATCCCAAAACAAAGCCAACTTCATGTGGAAAGTCTCTGTTCCGATTCATTCTGGAAAACAATTCTTTTAAAAAAGCAAAAATATCTGATTCATCATATCCCTTGTACGCAAGATACTCTTTTACAAAAACATCACTTAAAATTTTACTTGCCCAAGACACATTCACCACAAGGACTGCTGTTGAAGTTTTAGAAAGCTTATGGGAAAAAATCATAAGACCCAATTCTAGAAAATCTTTTTTCCAGGCTTCAAAACTTGATTTTGAAAATACCTTGTTCTGGACAAAAAAAAGATTGCCAGGTTTTATATTGCAAAAGGTTGGTGCGCAAAAATGAATCATCATCTGATTAAAATTCATATTATCTATACCGCTAAAAAAGAGGGCTGCCCGGCAGTATGGCAAATCCGGACAGCCCAAATGTTTTATAAGAGCCTATTTTATAGCAGACGCAGCCCAATCCTTGCACTGTGCAATATCTGCGTCTTCGGATGTAAGATGAACCATAAGGGGTTCTTCTGCGCACGTGGCACCCGCATTTGTAAGGCGGTCATTCCAGTCGCGGAGCCACTGACCGTCTCCCCAGTCATAGGAACCAAATATTCCAACCTTCTTTCCGCTAAGGGAAGATTCTATTCCTGAGTAGAATTCTTCCATGGAATCTTCCAGAACCTCGTCACCCATTGCAGGGCTTCCAAGAAGAATTACATCGCATGCAGAAACCGCTGCCTTGTCGGCACTGTCTGCCGTAGAAAAAACTACTTCTGCCCCAGAAGCTTTTACCGCTTCTGATATTGCATTGGCCATTGCTTCTGTATTTCCAGTTGTACTTGCATAAACTACAGCTACTTTCATATTCACCTCGATTTGTATAGGAGTGTCTTAGTTAGTCATAGCTAACGAATGTAATATAGCGGGCTTTTAAAAGTTAGTCAATACTAACCGGAAAAGTTTTGCAAATTCCTCCCTAGCCCCGATTGGAAGGGCGCGGAACGCGTTGCGAAGCAATGGAGGCGAAAGCCGGATTTCGCAACGAAGTTTCTAGCGAACCCTGGAAAGCGGGTAACACATGGCACAGGCTCTTGCTCCCTAAACCAACAGTAAAAATAAAAACTTGCTCCAAAAAGACTGTAAGCTATTGCTAACTATTTTACAAAATGATACTGTAGATTGGTTAGATTAAGCTAACTAAATTTTAGGGAGTATAAAATGACAAAACTTGTACTGGTTAGACACGGCGAAAGCGAATGGAACAAACTGAACCTGTTTACGGGTTGGACAGATGTTGAGCTTTCTGAAAAGGGACGCGAAGAAGCAAAGGCTGCTGGAAAGCTTTTAAAAGATGAAGGCTATGATTTTGACATCTGCTACACTTCGTATTTAAAGCGGGCAATTCATACGCTAAATGGAATTCTTTGCGAGATGGACAGGGAATGGCTTCCTGTTATCAAAACATGGAAACTGAACGAACGCCATTATGGAGACCTTCAGGGAAAAAATAAGGCAGAGGCAGCAGAAAAATTTGGTGAGGCTCAGGTAAAAATATGGAGACGCTCTTTTGACGTAAAGCCACCGGCACTTGCAGACGATGACGAGCGTTCTGCAAAGAGACAGGCTATGTACCGCGATGTTGACGAAAGTTTTCTTCCGCAGAATGAAAGCCTTGAAACAACAATTGCACGTGTAATCCCCTATTTTTTGGAAGAAATCAAGCCACAGATGAAGGCTGGAAAAAGAGTAATTGTTGCGGCACACGGAAACAGCCTGCGCGCTTTGGTAAAATACCTTGATTCCCTTACCCCGGAACAAATTCTTGAAGTGAACATTCCTACAGGCACGCCCCTCGTCTACGAATTTGATGACAATTTTAAGGTAATAAGGCACTACTATCTTGGCGACCAGGAAGCTTTAAAGGCAAAAATGGAAGCCGTTGCAAATCAGGGTAAGAAAAAATAAATATAAGGAGGCTCTAAATGAGCGAGTTTTTGAAGAATATTCCCCAGATAAAATTTGAGGGAAAAGAAAGCAAGAATCCTTGGGCTTTTAAGTTCTACAATCCGGATTTGATGCTTATGGGTAAAAAAATGTCTGAACATCTTCCGTTTGCAATGGCATGGTGGCACAACCTTGGTGCAAACGGAGTTGATATGTTTGGTTCTGGAACAGCAGACAAGTCTTTTGGCCAGACACCAGGAACAATGGAGCACGCAAAGGCTAAAGTTGATGCCGGCATAGAGTTTATGAAAAAGCTCGGAATCAAATACTACTGCTGGCACGATGTTGACCTTGTACCAGAAGACCCGAATGACATTAATGTAACAAACAAACGCCTTGATGAAATATCAGATTATATTCTGGAAAAGACAAAGGGTACGGACATTAAGTGCCTCTGGGGAACTGCAAACATGTTCGGTAACCCGCGCTTTATGAACGGTGCGGGTTCAACAAATTCTGCCGACGTTTACTGTTTTGCAGCAGCACAGGTTAAAAAGGCTCTGGAAATTACAGTTAAGCTTGGTGGCCGCGGATATGTGTTCTGGGGTGGACGCGAAGGTTACGAAACTCTTCTTAACACAGACGTAAAGCTTGAACAGGAAAACATTGCAAACCTTATGCACATGGCGGTTGATTATGGCCGCAGCATTGGTTTTAAGGGCGACTTCTATATTGAACCTAAGCCAAAAGAGCCAATGAGCCATCAGTATGATTTTGATGCCGCAACTGCAATTGGCTTTTTGCGCCAGTACGGACTTGATAAAGATTTTAAGATGAACATAGAAGCTAACCACGCATCTTTGGCAAACCATACCTTCCAGCATGAACTTTGCATTAGCCGCATAAACGGAATGCTGGGTTCTGTAGACGCAAACCAGGGAAATCCAATTCTTGGCTGGGATACAGACAACTTCCCTTGGAATGTTTACGATGCAACTCTTGCAATGTACGAAGTTCTCAAGGCTGGCGGACTCACAGGTGGCTTTAACTTTGACTCAAAGAACCGCCGCCCTTCAAATACTTTTGAAGATATGTTCCACGCTTACATCATGGGAATGGATTCTTTTGCCCTTGGTCTTATTAAGGCTGCTGAAATTATTGAAGACGGAAGAATCGACGGCTTTATAAAAGAAAAGTATTCAAGCTTTGAAAGTGGAATTGGAAAGAAGATTCGCGATAAGCAGACAACTTTGGAAGAACTT
>JAGCWT010000145.1 GCA_017961705.1 Treponema sp. | reverse complement strand
GATCCAGTAAGCTCTGCTATCATTGCTTCACTAACATACGGTGCAATCATAACAGAGAGCAATGTAAGCGCTCCCTGATACACAAAAATCGCATTTATACTGAATGCAGTTCCGACACCCATTGCAACCGCAAAACCATTCGAAACAAAACCGTCGAGAACAGACTTCAGGAAAATAATCGAATAATCATGCTCGATACCAGCTTTAAAACTTCCGACAATAGCCATTGCACCTACACAAAAAAGCACAGATGCATTCAAAAAAGCATAGGCGAAGTTTTTCTGTGGCCGACCGGAAGCAAATTCTTCTTTTCCAGAATTCTGCTTCTCAACAACAGATTCTTTCTTTACAAAAATGCGCTCAAGGAATTTGCCGAACTGGAGGATTTTGCCGTCTATGTCGAGGAGAGTACCGACGATGCCGCCGAGAATCAATGCCAGTGCAAGATAAACGACGTTCTGGTATTTGAATGCCATCTGTACGCCCATAACGAACGAAACAAGGCCACAGGCAAGCTGAATGGCGTCAGTCACCTTTTGCGGAATTTTTTTTGAAAACAAAAGACCAATAATCGAACCGAGCAGTATCGTTCCACAATTTACAAAAACGGCAATCATAAAAACTCCCCCAGAGACAGAACCTGACTTGAACATATAGAGGCGTTTGAAGCGCAGCTTGCGCCACTAGCACCTCATGGTATAAAAAAAGAGCTTCCAAAACTGGAAGCTCTTAAGTCGTGCGGAGAACCTGACTTGAACAGGCACAGCTTGCGCCACTAGCACCTCAAGCTAGCGTGTCTACCAATTCCACCATCCCCGCATTTGTAAAAGTACATTTGCTAAAATGTGATATTACTATAGCTTTTTTCATTAATTGTGTCAATAGCAAATCTAGAAAAAAAGATTTTTTTTTGCAAATTAAGAGTCGAATCAAGGACAGGCACGGGCAAATGGCTTTCCAAAAAGTGCGGCGGAAAAGGGGGAAATTTAAAAGGATTAAAAAATTGAAAAGATTACAAAATTCATTTGACAACAAGGCCTTTTCACTATAAAATGAATTGTAATTATTACAATTTTTGTGTAAGGAGCAAAATATGAAGAAGTGGCGTTGCAAAGTATGCGGATTCGTTTTTACTGGAGACAATGCACCGGACGAGTGCCCCCAGTGCCATGCAAAGAATGCTTTCGTAGAATTAACGGAAGAAAAATCGGGATGGGCATGTGAGCATGAAGTTGGTTCAGCAAAGAACCTTGACCCGGAAATTGTTCAGGGCTTAAAGGACAATTTTAACGGTGAATGCAGTGAGGTTGGTATGTACCTTGCCATGTCACGCCAGGCAGACCGCGAAGGCTACCCGGAAATTGCAGAGGCTTTTAAGCGCTATGCTTTTGAAGAGGCAGATCACGCTTCCAGGTTTGCAGAGCTTTTGGGAGATGTCCTTACAAATTCTACAAAGAAGAACCTTGAGCTTAGGGCAGCGGCAGAGGCTGGAGCATGCGAAGGAAAGCTTGAGCTTGCAAAGAAGGCAAAGGCACTCAACTACGACGCAGTCCACGACACTGTTCACGAGATGGCAAAGGACGAGGCACGCCACGGAGCTGGATTCAAGGGGCTCTTGAAGCGCTACTTTAACTAGCCAAGGCTGTAAGCCAATATTACCAGGGGATCCCGGCTACAAACGCATTGTGTAAGTACAATTGCAACGTGCTTTTCAAAAAGCCGGCCCCCTCAAGGCAAAAAGAAGTGCGGTATGCAAAAACCGCGGATGCAGAAAAAACGCTTTTAAGGAGGCAAAAAGCTGCATCCCAACCGCACATCGGGAGTTTAAATTGTCAGAGAGTTCAACTTATGCAGAGATACTGCGCGAAAAGGAGATAAGGCCTTCATCGCTAAGGGTTGCAGTGCTAAAGTACGTAACGGAGCACGAGGTTCACCCCACTGCGGAAACCGTCTACCAGGCCCTAATCGGCAGCTACCCTTCACTTTCCAGAACGACAGTCTACAACACGCTCCATCTTCTTAGCACCAAGCACATACTCAACTCGCTTAACATAGAGGACGAGCAGGTGCGCTACGATGCAAAGCTTACGCCCCACATCCACTTTAAGTGCACGGAATGCCTAAAGATTTTCGACATTGTTTCTGATTCAGTTCCGGAATTCTACAAGTCCTGCTCGGCAATGCTTCCACAGGATTTTCAGGCAGGGCAGACGCAAATAAGCATCTGGGGAAAATGCCCCGAATGCTCAAAAAAACAGTAAGTCTTACAAGCGACTGGCGGTATGCCCATCTTTTGCACCAAGGCACCTACGCCCGATTGGAGGGGCCCGCCAAAGGCGGGTTGCGTAGCAATGGAGCGGGTTGGGTCCCGCGGAACCCCAGAAAGCGGGGAAGGCCAATGAGTGCCTTTTTTGCAAGAAAATTTTTTGCCCGGCAAATGGCCTTCCGTCCAAATTAAAATTCAAATTTAAATTTTAATTCAAATTTATTTTTCCAAAGAGGAAAGAATGGTAAGAACCTTCCTGAATGCGGAGTCTTCCTTCTTTAGCTCCTTGGAACCGCGCGTTATGTTGCAAAGGGACATGTTGTACTTCTTTGCAATCTCGCGCTGGGTCGTACCGGCCTCAAGTTCCTTTACCAAATGCCACCTGTTGGAAAAATCCTTAAGCTCGGACTTGGTAAAGAGGCAGCCAAAAAATTCCCTGATAAGATTCACGTCATCTATATGCGCAAGCAGCAGACAGATTTCCGCAATTGCATCAGTGTTTTCTTCATTCAAAAGCGATTCAGTATTTTTTATACGCATAAATCCCGTCCGTTTTTGACTTTTTTGGAATAGCCGGCACTTTGCCAACTATTTGTTTTTATTTGTTTTTGTTGATGATTACGGTCTCTTCCTTTCCGCTTGCAATTTCTATGTAGCGCACAAAAAGGGAAACCTTGTTGTCTGCGTTAAGGTTCTGCCACATCTTGTCGGCAAGGGTCTTGGCGTCGTTCATTCCGTCAAGGCTAACTGCAACAGGCTCACCCTCAAAGCTTGGCAGGGGATTTCCGTCTCCACGGTATGTGTGGATAAAGCGGCCTACTCCCTTCTTGGGGTTTTCGTATGAGAAGGTGTAGCGGTTGGAAGATTCAGGGTCGCCCATGTCGCTTTTTAAAATGGACATTTCGTAGCAGAACTTTCCTGAGTCTATGTGCAGGACAGATGAAATGCGGGGGGTGTAGTTGGGGCCGTCCGGTTCAAAGGTTCTAGAGCGGAGGCTCTGCTCAAATGTAAGCCCCTTGGACATTCCATCGTAGGCGGTGTCAGTCTGGTCTCCGTTTGTTACAACGGTATCTGTTCCGCCGGCTGTAGTAATTACGCGTACAGGTGCGTAAATGATAAGGCTTGGGTCCTTCATCTTTGAAGGGTCAAATGCCTGTGTGCGGATTCCCCTTCCGTCTTCAACAAAGACACGGTTGCGGCTGTTCTCGCTTCTTCCCATGATAAAATATGCGGAAACTGCAAACTTTCCGTCGCTTGTTACGCCTGTAACGATTCCGCGTCCAGGATAGGAATTGCCGGCCAAGTAGTCAAAAAGAGATTCTATCTTCATAAAAATCCACCTTGTATCTTTTGCTAAAAATTTATTATATTCATATTAGCATAAACTTTATTCTTGTGCAATTAAATGGTTTTTGTGCGGCAAAAAGGAGACTTGTGTGGCCAACATAATAGACTACATTGACTGGAGGGGAGACATAGACTTTTGTGCTTCCCCCTTCAACGAAATAGACGCAGTAATACTCTGCCAAATAACCTACCTGGACTTTGAAGGGCTAATCCCAGCTGAATTTTGCAAAAAGGGAATAACGCTAAAGCAGATTGCCCAAAACTTTTCGGCCGCACCAGACCTGGAAGACAGGAGCGACACAGGAGCACTAATCAACAGGGAAACCTTTGACCTATTTATAAAAGCGGCAAATTCAAACCGCTTCGGAAGAATAGAGGCAAGCGGTTTTGTTAACAAGATAGACCTGCAAAAAGAGGAGCAGTTTGCAGCCGCAGCGTTCAGGATAAGAAAGGCCGGAAAAAGGAACCCATCCGTCTGCATAGTCTACCGGGGAACCGACGACACAATCGTGGGCTGGAAGGAAGACTTTAACCTTGGCTACAAAGAAACCGTCCCTGCCCAGCAGGATGCCCTTGAATACCTTAAAAATGCGGCAGACTTCTTTGCAGGAAGGATAAGCCTGGCTGGGCATTCCAAAGGTGGGAACCTTGCAATCTACGCAGCCACAAATGCCGGCAAAAAAATCCAGAACAGGCTGCTCACAGTCTACAACAACGACGGCCCCGGATTCAGCGAAGGCTTTTTTAAGACAGAGGAATACCTTGGCATAAGGGAAAAAATCTGCTCTTACTTTCCCCAACTTTCTATAATAGGAATGCTATTCTGCCACGACTCGGTCTACACCACAGTAGAAAGCGACAACGAGGGCCTTTACCAGCACGACCCATTCAGCTGGCACACCCAGGCATTGAACTTCGTACGAAAAGAAGACACCACAGAGCAAAGCAAATTCATAGCGGCAACCGTAAACCAGTGGATTCAGGATATTCCTACAGACGAAAGGGAAGTTTTTATTGAAGCAATATTCAGCGTTTTAAATTCAACAAAGGCAAGGACCAACACAGAGCTTAGCAGCAACATGTTCTCGTCCGCAAAGACCATGTTCAAGTCATACAGCAGGCTAAGCCCCCAGACCAAGTCTACAGTCGGAAAAGTTTTGCAGCTGCTCTTCAAAGTTTCCGTCTCCAACATAGAAAGCTCCGGCCTTTCCACCGCCCTTGGATTTAAAGACTAGAACATATAATTTCTTATGCAACGAAACTGGAAATCAAGTCTTGACAAATAGCCCCCATGCCTCATAATAAAAAGTAAAGCAGTCCAAGGGGGTAAAAATGCCAGTCATAGCCGCTTTTATGGTTCCGCATCCGCCAATGATAGTTCCAGAAGTTGGAAGGGGAAGCGAAAGTCAGGTAGAAAAAACAATCCGTGCCTACGAAAAAGTTGCAGAAGAAATTGCCGCGCTAAAGCCAGAGACAATAATCATCTCAAGTCCGCACAGCATGTCCTATTCCGACTACTTCCACATTTCTCCCGGAAAAAATGCCCACGGTTCATTTGCCCAGTTCAATGCCCCCCAGGTGGAATTTGACGTTGAATACGACACGGAGCTGGTTGAACTTATTGAAGGCAAATGCAGCTCCAAAAACTTTCCTGCAGGATGCCTTGGCCAAAAGAATCAGGAGCTTGACCACGGCACCATGGTTCCCCTCTACTTTATCCAAAAAAAATACAAAAACTTTAGGCTTGTGCGAACGGGACTTTCGGGAATGGATCTTTTAAAGCACTACGAGTTTGGCACCATAATAAAAAATGCGGTGGAAGAACTTGACCGCAGAACCGTCTATGTTGCAAGCGGAGACTTGTCCCACAAGCTTCAGAGCTACGGCCCCTACGGCTTTGCAGAAGAAGGCCCTGAATACGACAAAAGGATAATGGAAGTCTGCTCAAAAGCCCAGTTTGAAAAGCTGTTCCAATTTGACGAAAGCTTCAGGGACAAAGCAGCCGAATGTGGACACAAGTCTTTTGTAATAATGGCAGGTGCCCTTGACGGAACAAAGGTGGATGCAAAGCAATACTCCCACGAAGACGTAACAGGTGTTGGCTACGGAATATGCTCCTTTATTCCATTAGGCAAAGATGAATCAAGGCATTTCCTAAGCCAGCAGTTGGATGCAGAAGCAAAGTCCATTCAAGAAAAAAAAGACAAGTCGGACCCTTACGTAAAACTGGCAAGAGAATCCGCTGAATACTACGTAAAAAACAAAAAGACCATGGAAGTGCCGGCATGCCTTCCCCAAGACATGCTTAGCTCAAGCTCCGGTGCCTTTGTTTCCATACATAAATTTGGGGCGCTCCGTGGCTGCATAGGAACAATACTGCCCACCCGCAAAAATCTTGCAGAAGAAATAATCTGCAATGCAGTAAGCGCTGTTTCCCAAGACCCCCGCTTTGAACCTGTTCAGGAAGATGAACTCAAGTGGCTGGACATAAGCGTGGACGTTCTTGGCGAGCCTGAAAAAATAGAAAGTAAGGACCAGCTTGACGTAAAAAAATACGGCGTAATTGTACAGAGCGGATCAAGAAGGGGTCTTCTTCTTCCAGACCTGGACGGGGTGGACACAGTGGAAGACCAAGTTTCCATAGCCATGAGAAAGGGAGGCATTCCACCAAACAGCAGCGTTGAACTCTTCCGCTTCCAAGTAGTGCGCCATTACTAAAAGCAATTGAAAGGGGTTTGCCATGCCGGTTTGCGAAGTGTGCTTTAGAAAATGCAAAATAGAGGAAGGAAAAAAAGGCTTTTGTGGAGCAAGAACATGCAGGGAGGGAAAAATAGAAGCTTCCAATTACGGAAGAATAACTGCCGCCGCCCTTGACCCCATAGAAAAGAAGCCGCTAAAAACCTTCAGGCCTGGAACAAAAATACTTTCTCTTGGGTCTTACGGATGCAACCTCCGCTGCCCCTTCTGCCAGAACAGCGACATCTCTTGGTCAGAAAAAATCCTTGAGCACGAAAAACATGCAGAAAGCTTCACCCCGGAAGAAGTTGTAGGCAAGGCTCTGGAATTAAAAAGCAGCGGCAACATAGGATTGGCATTCACCTACAACGAGCCTCTTGTTGGCTATGAATTCGTAAGGGACACCGCAAAACTCTCCAAGCAGGCAGGACTGGAAAACGTCCTTGTTACAAACGGAACTGCATCACTAAAAGTCCTGCAAGAAATTTCCTGCTTTATAGACGCAATGAACATAGACCTAAAATCTTTCTCAAAAGATTTTTACAGTGACTTTGCAGGCGGAAACCTGGAAATGACAAAGGCCTTCATAGAAAGCGCAACAGAAACTTGCCACGTT
>JAGCWT010000144.1 GCA_017961705.1 Treponema sp. | reverse complement strand
TGAGCGATATTTCCTGTGCCCTGAATGCATCCTGATTTTGGACAACCTGGGGATTTCCGCTCATGTCCAGAAGCTGCTGCTTTTTGTTGTAGACTGCATGTGCCGCCGTACAGGTGTTTTCTTCTTGTACTAGATAGACGTTAATCTGCATAACAGCGACTTCGGTCTTTTGGTTGTATTCAATTAGTTCTGCATCCGCAGTGACTTTGTTTTCTTGGTCTATGAGGTGAACGTTGTTGCGGAGAACTGCGATTTTTGCTATGCGGTCGTAGGTCATGGTATCGCAGGTGAATTCGAGTTTGCTTTGCGAATTTATTCCCTTGATGTTGCCGGTTGCCTTTAGGAAGCGGAAGTCTGATCCGTAGAGTTCTATGCTGTCTGCGGAAATTTCCATTGCATCTGCCTTTATGTTTGCGTTACCGGAAAGGGTTGTCCTGTCTGAGTTTTTGCCGGAGACACCGCTCATTGAATCTGCACTGAATGTTATTTTTTCTGCGCTGGCGGTGATTGGGGTTATTGCAAGCATGCTTACTGTAAGCAGAAAAAGTGTAAGCCTTATTCTTGAGCTCATTCTGCCTCCTCTTGGTCGCCTGTGGTGATTGTGCCTTCCACCGGGCCGTCAAATTCAAAGCGTCCTGAAACTCCGCTTGCCGAAAATCCTTTTCCGGAAAGTTCAAGGTCTCCGTGGGTAAAATGAACTTCATCTTCTTTTGCAAATATGAGCTGTTCAGTCTGGCTGTTCCACTGCATGGTCTGTGCGGAGATTTTTATGTTCTGCGAATTTTTTTCTATTTCTACGCCGTTAAGCAGGGAGTAGGTGTTTTTTTGCGGAAGGATGCCGATGAGGCCACAGCTGCCCTTTGTGTCTACGTTGCCGTTTGAGTCCCATGTTTGGAACTGAGCGTCTACTGCAAAGTAGGCACCGTCGCTTTTGTATTCTTCCAGCTTTGAAGATGCCAGGCTTAGCTTTTGGGAATTCCTTTCGTAGCGGCTGAATTTTACGTTTGTAAAAATTATTTCTGGAACGCTTCCTTTTGTGTCCGTGGTTTGGTCATATTTTAGCGAGCATGAGCAAAATGCTGTTAGGAGGAAAAATTCTGCTGCAAAAAAAATGGGGCTTATGGTCTTCAAAATTTTAATACACTTCTACGATTTGATTTTGTCCCGAAAGCGGAAAAATCCTTGTTACTGCCAGAACTATTAGTGCGGATGCGCAAAGGAAGGTTAGCGTGCACAAGGCCTTGAATCCTTCTGTTGCAATCATTCCAAGAAAGCCTGCTATTTTTGCGGAAAGGGCAAATCCTGCTACGGCAAACAGGAATGGGAACAAAAGGGATATGATTCCCTGCCTTGCCTCTGCTTTTTTTTCTGCGCTTACACCAACAACGGTTCCTTCTTTTATGGGAAGGGCGTGCGGGTTTGCGGCTGTGTAGGGTTCACAGCTTGCGTGTTCGCTGCAGTTGTGGCTGCAGGATGCACATGCGTCTTTTACGAAGGGCAGGATTGTGACTTCTTCGTTTTCTATTTTTACGACTATTCCTTTCTTGTACATTATCTTTTAAGCTCCTTCATGCGCAGGGCACAGGCTTTTGCACCGCTTTCATTGCCCAGCTCTGAATATGTGTCCCTAAGGTTGAAGAGCGCGTCATAGTAATAGGGGTTTATGGAAAGGGCCTGTTCGAATGCTTCGCTTGCACTTCCGTAGTCTGACTGGTTAAAGTAGAGGACTCCAAGTGTGTTCCACAGGTGGTAGTTTGCATCGTTTAAGCCAAGTCCTGCCGTGCAGTAGCGGAATGCTTCTTCAAATCTTCCCATGTTAAAGCAGATTATTGCAAGTGACTCTATTATCTCTTCGTCGTAGGGGTTCATGAGGTGGGCCTTGTGGATGGCGTTCTTTGCGTCCTCCAGGTTGCCTGCGTCGCGGTAGGTGATGCCAAGGTTGAACCACAAGAGATAGTTCTGGCGTTCCATGGAGATTGCGCGTATAAAGCAGGCTATTGCTTCCTTGTATTCTCCCTTGGAGGCAAGCTCTATGGCCTGATTGTTCAAGGTTTCTGAAGTTTCTCTCATGCAGGGTCTCCTTTTAGATGTTTGCCGGTACCATTGACCGGAACAAATCCTGAATCAAAAGTGCGTATTTGTTTGCGCTTCCAAAAATATTTGCAAACTCTGCACAACCTTCTTCTATTAAACAAACGCCTTTTTGCTTTGCCGTGGCGATTGAATTTGCGCCTTCAAGAATTCCTATGGCTTTTTCTACGGAAGGGCTGTTTATGCCTTCTTTTGCGGCTTGTTCGAAGCAGCTTGCCAGCTCCTGGAATTCTTTGGATGTGTTACCCTTGCTTTGGGCAAAGAGCAGGACTGGAAGTGATTTTTTTCCTTCCACAATGTCGTCTCCGCGCTTTTTGCCAGGGTTTCCTGTGCTAAGGTTTATTACGTCGTCTATTATCTGGAATCCGGCGCCAATCTTTGCGGCTGTAGCACCGGCATTTTTTGCAGTGGAGTCGTCTGCCTTGCTTGCCATGCAGCCAAGTTTTACAGCAAGGGATGCCAATGTTCCGGTCTTGCACTGAACCATGGCAAGGTATTCGTCGGGGCTGGGGATAAAGCCCTTGTTGCGGTGCCAGGCTATGTCCATTGCCTGTCCCAAGTGAAGCCTTCTTAGCTCCATGTTGTAGAGGGCGTAGATTTTTGCTTTTAGGGCTTCGTCATTGCAGGGTAGCGTGTCTATGCAGCTTGTGGCGGCAAAGTAGAGCCATGAACCTGCGTTTAGGGCTGTGTCCAAACCGTATGTTATGTATGCGGCTGGCTGTCCGCGGCGGGTGTCTGAAGAGTCTTCTATGTCGTCGTGGATGAGGCTTGCCGTGTGGGTGAATTCCACAAGGGGGGTCAGGTGGCAGGCTGTCTCGAATTTGTTGCTGGAGGACGGATCTGTTGTGCCGCCGTCTTTTTCTGCCAAGGCCTGGGCTGTTAGCACGAGGAGCAAGGGTCTCCATCTTTTTCCACCAAGGTCAACCAGTGAGCGGGTGGGGGTAATGAGGGGGCTTATGTGATCGGCTGTAACGGCGGGGTAGAGTTTGCCAAAAACAGTGTCCTGCCATTCCTTCCCTGAGACTTTGGGAAGTGCCTTGTGGATTTCTTCTTCTATGCGTGCCAAGTAAGGCGCAAAATCTTTGTTCATCTATTATAGTATAATCTAAATTTGGGCTATGGGCAAGCGTTGGGGTTTTAACAAAAGAAATCAAAATGAGCTAGCGGGTCCCAGTAACGGAAAAAATCAAGGAATCCTCCCTAAAGGGTCCCTCCTTGCTTTTTTCCTACGTCCCACTAGCTCATTTTGATACTTTTTGCCCGCATAACGCTACGCACTCGCTTTGCTCGTTCCGCTCCGTACCCGCAACGAAGTTTCCAGCCATGCGGGTTTTCAGCCCACAACACTACGCACTTGCTACCGTTGTGTGACTTCCGCTGCACACCAAACTGATTTCCTGTATTGCATTGAGTATAGCTACGGGGGGGCTAAAGATACGCTTATGGGGGGCGCACCGCGCAAATGCTTTTTTGTCGCGTTTACTGCCTCCATTCCAGTGCTTTCTTTACATATTTTTTTGCATTACATTTGTTGAAAACATGCGCTTGTCCTTTATAGCTATTACGGATAAGGAGTTAAGACTCAGAGGTTGAGGGGGTCTGGTATTTTATGAAGTCTTTGTTTATGTAGACTGAGGTTTTTACGGGCGGGGCAAAGGCGTTTTTTATTGCCTGGATTAAAGATGGCTTGTAGAGTTTTTTTAGGGAAGGGTATTCGTCTTTTTTGCCAAGGTCGCTAAGGACAGCTTTTGTTAAAAGTCTTCCGCAAGGCATTTGCATAAAGAGTTTGAATGATTCGGGGTTGAACTGAGTCTTGTTTTTTCCGATGAGAACTTCATACTTACGCTGTTTGTCCGGCCAGGTGGAAAAAAGTTTTGCCGCACGGGAAAGTACGTATAGCGCTACAATCCCCTGCGGCAGTAAAAGCCAAACCGATATTTTGTATAGCGGTATGGCAATGGCAAGAATGCTCAAAAAGAGCAGTAAAAATGCGTAAGTATTCAGGTAGCAGTACCTGAAAAACTTATTTTTTTGCATTTTTTACTTTGTGATTGCCTTGTAGAATGCATCTACGAGCTTCTGAGCTTCTTCGTCTGTTGCAACCTTAAGCAATACAGATGTTGTGTTTGTGAAGGTCTCGTAGTAAAGGTGATAGGCTGGGCAGAACATTCCACAGCTTGCCTCTTTTGTGTAGCCGATTTCCTTTACGCTTGAAGGAAGAAGGTACTTTACTTCGTGAGCAACGTTGAATACATAGCACTGTACGAGGTTTGAAACTTCTACAACGCGCTTGTTTGTGATTACAACGAAACCCTTCTTCTTTGTTCCCAAAATTCCACAGACAATTCTCTGGATGTTACCAAGTGCCTTTGCAAGTGGGTTTGCGCTAGCTGCCCAGAGTTCTGCTTCGATTTCTGCAACGAGCTCTTCTCCATCCTGCAACACGATTCCAGATTTCAATTCTGCCATAGTAAATGCTCCTCTCTGAACGAAAAACGTCCAACTTAATGAATTTTCAAAGCATTAAAACTTAATGAATTAACACTTTAATTTTATTATAACTTAGATTTGTAGTTTATCAAGCAAAATATTTGTTTTTTTCTACAATTAATTGCGGGGCGGGGTTGGGGAGTGTGGAAGATGTTGTCTAGGACTTATACAGATGCTGAAATTACTTGCTTGCAAGTGCGTTCAGTATGACGGAATTGTGGCTTATACAGATGCTGAAATTACTTGTTTGCAAGTGCGTTCAGCATGACGATTTGAGGCTTGTATAGACCCTGTGGTTCGACAAGCTCACCAACCGGCTCAGGGTGACGGAGCTGTGGGGTGATGGCATGGCGATGGGTGGCAATTGCGATTGCGGCAGGGATTGGAGGGGCGGCGCAGCCGTTGCGGAGCAATGGAGCGGGTAGGGGCCCGCGGTTTTCGCAACGCAGTTTCAAGCGACCCCGGACAGCCCCTAAACAAGTGGCAAGATGTTATTTTAGGACGCGAATCGCCTGCAAAAAAAAGTGCCGCAAAAAGAGGATTATGAAAAAAATTCAGAATTTAGCCGTTTGCGTGTTCTTTTACGAGACGGTTGATTTCGTCTGCCATGTTGTCCAGCGAAACCTGCTTTTGCACAGCTCCGTTTTCCCAGCCGGCCTTTGGCATTCCGTATACGACGGAAGAATTTTCATCCTGGCCAAGTGTCCACGCACCCTGCCGCCTCATTTCTGCAAGCTGTTCGGCACCGTCGCGGCCCATTCCGGTCATGATTACGCCGAGCGCACGGTTCTGGTAGATTTTTGCCACGGATTCAAACATGACGTCTGCAGAAGGCCTGTGTCCGTTGCGGCAGTCTGCCTTGCTAAGCCTGATTACGTTGCAGAGGGTTGACTTTTCCACGACGATGTGGAAGTCTCCGGGGGCTACGTAAACCATTCCTGGGTGTATAAGATCTCCGTCTTCCGCTTCTTTTACTTCCAGCGGGCATATCCTGTTAAGCGAATTTGCAAATTCTTTTGTGAATCCGGCAGGCATGTGCTGTACGATAAGGATTGGACGGGGGAACTTGGGGTCTATTTTTGCGAGCATTTCTCGGAGGGCATTGGGGCCACCGGTGGAAATACCGATTGCTACGATTTCTATTGGGCCTGGGTTCCTTTCTGCTTTTATGATGGCAGGTTCTTTTGGCTTTGAAGGCTTCCATATTGATGCGGAGAAAATGGGCAGTTCTGTCTTGTGCTCCAGGGGCGTCTTTATTTCTCCAGAAGGCTTTAGCGTGCTTGGCTGGGGTTTTGCAAGTCCCGCTTTTTTTACGCTAAGTTCCGCTTCCTTGTACTTGGTCTGCTGTATAAAGAAGTCTGTGGGGTATACGTTTTTGCCCTTGCGGCGTGCATAGCGTGAACCGTAGGAGGCAATGCGCTCTATGAGTGCTGCGGAAACCGACATTATGTTGTTGGAAACCGAGCCGGATGGTTTTGTGATAAAGTCTATTGCGCCAAGTTCAAGGCACTGCATGGTAACGGCGGCACCCTTTGTGGCTACGGAAGAAAGGATAAGAACTGGAATGTCTATTCCCTGCATCTTCCTTTCCCTTAGGAATTCCACACCGTTCATTTCCGGCATTTCTATGTCCAAAATGATGATGTCCGGTTTTGTTGTGGGAATTTTTTGCAGGCAGAAGCGGCCGTTCATTGCCGTGGCGCAGACTTTCATGCCCTCTGTGCTGTCTACAACTCTTGAGATAAGATTGCGCATCAATGCTGAGTCATCGCAAACTAAAACTTGTATGTCGTCCATATTTATGTTATCCCTCCCGTCAGAAAAACTGGCTTGTGTTATGGGCACTTTGATTTTTATGCCCATGAGTTTGCCAAATTAGAAAACTTCTAAAGCTCATTCTTTTCGTAGAGACAGGCCCAGTCGGTTTTTAGGAATTTGAATTTGGTATCCATTCCGAACAAACTTTCCGAGTGTCCTATGAACAGGTATGAATGGTCGGACATTGAGCGGTAGAAGCGGTCTATTGTGGCCTTTTGCGCTGCCTCGTCAAAGTAAATAAGAACGTTGCGGCAAAAAACGATGTCGTAGTTCTTTACGCCGCTTTCGTTTCTGAGGTTGTGGTAGTCAAAGTGCACGTTGCTCATAAGCTCCGGCTTTACCTGGTAGCCCTCTTCCGTCTGGGTAAAGTATTTGTCCAGGTATTCTTTGGGAATGCCTGTTATGCGGGGAAGGGGGTAAAAACCCTGCTGGCCAACAAGAATTGACTTTAGCGAAATGTCCGAAGCCTTTACCTCGTAGGTGTAGGGGGCTGGAAGCTTGTCCTGCAGCAGCATGGCGATTGTGTAGGGTTCTTCGCCTGTTGAGCAGCCTGCGCTCCAGATGCGGATTTTTGTTTCGCCAACCTTCTTTTTTTCCTCTATTACATGGGGAATTACGTAATTTATTAGCGCGTCAAAATGCGGCTGGTTGCGGAAGAAGCGTGTCAAATTTGTGGTTATGCTGTCCAGGAATTTCTTGAATTCTTCCAGGTCGGTCGTAATCATCTTGTAATACTGCTGAACATCGTCGATTTTCTTCTCGCGGAGGCGTTCTTTTAGGCGGCTGTCCAAGATGGAGCGGTTGGTTTCCGAAAAGGTAATACCGCTTGTATCGTAAATGAGTTTGCGGAATTCATCAAACTGTAAATCTGTAAGCAAATCTGACATATTACTATTATATACCGCCATCAAATATTTGTAAACCGAATTCATGGTTTGTGGTTAGATTTAGGAGGGGGATGTCTCCCCCTGCGCCCGCACTTCGTTGCGTGCTACCCCCTCTGCGGGCTCAAACGCCGCCCGCAACCCCTGCTCAAATGGATTGGTGTTAACATAAAAATCCCGCGAGTTTCGAGGAAACTCGGTAGCGTAAGCGGACAACGCCCCTTGGGCTGATTGTTTTTAGCACTAAAATCTGAAAATATCAAAATGAGATAGCGGGACGTAGGAAAAAAGCAAGGAGGAGCCCTTTAGGGAGGATTCCTTGATTTTTTCCGTCACGGCTTGACGCTGCGCTGCCAGTTGGGACCCGCTAGCTCATTTTGATATTTTCTTGATTGTCTTATTTTAGTTCTATATAATGGGGGATTATGTCTTCGTATTCACCGTTTTTGAGTAAAAATCCATTGGGTATTTTTCCAAGCTGAACAAAACCAAGCTTTTTGTACAGATTTAGAGCAGACGTGTTTGAGGCAACGACCGCATTGAATTGCAGGATTTTAAAGCCGAGTTCCTTTGCTTTTTTAAGGCAGTCCTTTACCAAAAACTCTCCGATGTGCTGGCCCCGCCTGTCTTTTTTTACGGCATAACTTGCATTGGAAATGTGTCCGCAGCGGCCTACATTGTTGGGGTGGAGGTTGTAGAGGCCCACAACTTGGTCTGAATCAGAGTCAAGTGCTAGACCTGTAAATGATTGTGAATTAAAGAATTCGCTTGCAGTTTTTTGGGTAAGCAATTCTGTCTGCGGAAAGGCGATTCCGTCTTGAACAATGTCGTTCCAAATTTCAATTGAAGGGCTTGCATACTCTTCGCTGTATTTTATGATTTTTAGCATTTTATTTGTGTCCCAAATGAAAAAGCCCCTAAAACCGAAGCTTTAGAGGCTTGCTTAGTTAAGTTTGTTAAATCTTAGCGCTTTGCAAAGTTTACAACGTTTGTCGGGTTGATTGACTTGCCGTTCTTGTAAACCGTAAAGTGCAGGTGAGGACCTGTACTTGCACCTGTGCTACCTACAAGACCAATCTTTGTAGATGTGTCAACAAATGCACCGTTTGAAGTAAGGATGCGGGTCATGTGGCCGTAAAGTGTCTTGTAGCCCTGGCCGTGGCTTACGATTACGTAGTTTCCGTAGACGTTGCTGTAGCCTGTGCTTACAACGCGTCCTGCCTTTGCAGAATAGATTGGTGTTCCCTTTGGACAAGCCATGTCTATACCGCCGTGGTAAGATCTTCTTCCGCTTCCGAATGGGTCTGGTCTCCAACCCCAGCGTGAAGAAATGTAGAAGTAGCTGTGGAGTGGAAGCTTGAAGAGGTCTCCGTTGATTTCCAGTTTTGTTTCCCAGTCCATTTCTGCGCCAGGAACGAATACTGTTGTTCCCATCTTGAGCGGTGCGTTAAGGTCTGTGTTGTTTACGAGTGCGCAGCGTTCTGCGTCTACTGAATATTTTTCTGCGATTGTTGCAGGAGTTTCGTTTTCTTTCTTTGTGGTGTAGAGGATTCCAGACATTGAAGGAATCTTTATGTACTGACCCGGCTGGATAAGGCGGGAATTTGTGATTGTATTGTTTGCGCTGTAGATTGTATCTGTAGTAATATTGTAAGCATTGGCAATAAGGCTGATCATGTCGCCTTTCTTAACTCTGTAGGAAGTGTAGGTAAGCGTTGTGGAAGTGTTGTCGCTTACTGCAGGAGCCTCTGTTGCGTGGTCTTCTCCCATGAGGGCTGCAAGTCCTAATGCCTCGGAGTCTGCTTCCATGTCGCTTATGTTTGAAGCCTTAACGGAAGAGTCTGCCTCTGACATTATCATTGAAAGCTTGGGGTCTGAGCCACCGCCCTGACCGTTTGTATTATTAACATGAAGTACTGCGAGCGTAGCACCAATTACAATGCCTGCTGCACAGACTATGCTTGCGGAGCAAGTAACAAAAACTTTTGAATAATAGCCCAAATTGGAGGGCTTGGACGAGAAACGTTTCTTTGAGAAGACCATTTTTTTCATAAAACTTCCTATTGCTCCTTTATTATACAGAAAAGTCATGTAAAAGTCTTGTGTTTTGCATGAATTTTTCTAAATTTTTTTATTAATTCCTATCAAATATGTTTCAAACGAGGTTGAACGGCATGCTTCCGGCTTAAAACCCTTGGCAGTCGTAAAAATTTCCCGCATTTTTTGCAATTCTTTCTGCTGGTCTCCGTTCTGGAAGATTTTTACGCAGAAATTTCCGCCTTTTTTTAGCATTGTCTGGGCATACCAGATTGCCATGTCCACCAGAGCCTTGCTTCTTGCTGTGTCTATGGTGCGGTTTCCTGTCGTAAGAGGGGCAGCATCGCAGACTACCAGGCTGTAGGGACCGTTTTCCTGAATTTTGGTGCGGATTTCTTCGCTAAGAAGGTCTCCCTGGAAGAAGACTAGGTTTTCGCCTTTTACGCTCTTTGCAAGCGGGTTAAGGTCTACCGAAACAACCTTTCCGTTTCCTTCCAGCCGCCTTAAAAGCCATGTTGTCCAGCTTCCTGGCGCTGATCCCAAATCCAGAACCGTGCAGTTTTTAGTTACCATGCCGAATTTCTTGTCGATTTCTTCTAGTTTGTAGACACTTCTTGCTGGATAGCCTTCTTTAAAGGCTTTCTGTGACCAAAAATCTGGCTTGCTGTAACTATTGTTTGCCGGCATACTTTGATTTTCGGAATTTGAGTTTTAAATTTTAGGGGATAATATAGGAATAAATTTGATTTAATTTGATTTAATTTGATTTTCAAGGGTGGGCCCTTGGACCCCGAATTTGGAGGGG
>JAGCWT010000143.1 GCA_017961705.1 Treponema sp. | reverse complement strand
TCTTATAACCCTCTTTGATTCTGAAAGAATTTTTTTCTCATAATAAAATTTATCTTCTCTTGCTTTATAACAGCAGACAGAATAACTGTCCTTGTGGACATCCATACCTACATAAATTATACTTTCCATGTTGTGCTCCTTGTGCATTTTGGTAATGATTTAAATAAGATTGTTGTCTAACCTTATTGTAGCTAAATCCATGTTTCTGCAAAAGGAAGACACAACATATTGTCTCCATTCCCCGCAAGCGGGGAACGCCTTCGGCGGTGCTCCAATCCCTGCCGCGACTGGGGATGCTAAAGGGGAAAATACGATTGAATTTTATGGCCTTTGTGGTATGATATTAGGTAAAGGGGGTGTGTTATGTTGGCTATAAATGGATACTATGACGGCACCAATTATGTTGCCCAGGAAAATATAGCGATAAAACCCAACCAAAAGGTTATAATTACGGTTCTTGACGATTTTTTACCGGTTCGACGCAAGAAATCACTTTCGGAAATAGAATCATATATGAATGCCTCTTCAAAGTCTGTTCCCGATGGAATTTCTGCCGTGGATTATGTTAGGTAGCTAAGAGAGGACTGATTTGTAATTGTTGAAAAATGACTGATTTTGTGCAATAATTAAGTTTATATTATTAAAATGTTTTGGAGAGTATTATGAAAAGAAACTTGTTTTCTGTATGGTGCCGGGGGGGCTTGTAGCATGTGCCCTTAGTCTTTTGCTGCTTTCTTGCGGCGGTGGAGGTAGCGGCGGCGGCTCCGATGATGAGGATGCAAGTCCTACCATCGTTTCTAGTGTGTCAAATGCCATAACAGGCTCTGAGGTCTTTATAGACGGCCGCACCGTAACCATTTGGGCAAGGTGGTGCAGCGACCACGAGGTAACGCAGGCAGAATACCAGTCTGTTATGGGAAGCAATCCAAGCTATTTTTCCGGTACAAACAAGCCGGTGGAGTGTGTAAACTGGTACGACGCGCTGGTCTACTGCAACAAGCGCAGCCTTAATGAAGGCAAGACCCCCTGCTACAAAATAAGCGGAAAGACCAACCCTTCTGAATGGGGTGCAGTGCCAACATTCAGCAATGAAACGTGGAATGCGGCAGAATGCAACTTTAGCGCAAACGGCTACCGACTGCCCACGGAAGCAGAGTGGGAATACTTTGCCCGCGGAGGCAACGTAACCAACAACGGACAGACTACCTACAGCGGCAGCAACACGATAGGCGATGTCGCATGGTATATAGAAAATACATGGAATACACATACACATGATGTAAAGACAAAGGCAAAGAACAGCCTGAACCTTTACGACATGAGCGGCAACGTATGGGAATGGTGTTGGGACTGGTACGGCAGCATAAGCGCAAGCACACTTTCTACTGGCGCGTCGTTTGGCTCCACCCGCGTTATCCGTGGTGGCGGCTGGGCCGAGGACGCTCCCAGCTGTTCTGTTGCGTTCCGGAGCTACAGCGGCATCGGCCGCGGCAACTACGTTGGCTTCCGCGTGGTTCGCACAGCCGACTAAAGTCGGCTGGACCTGCAAGGAAATTATATACAGCTTCCGCATTCGCGGAAGTTCGGTACCGCTCGGTAACCCCCTTAGCCAAAGTGTTGTCATTCCCGCACTTGATGCGGGAATCTTTAGCCATAAGTACATGCGTTTTTAAAGATTGTCGGGGCTTTCGCAAGGCAGTTTCTTGCGAGTCCGGCAATGGCTGATGGGGAGTTCATTCAAATGTTTTGCTTAAATCATTTGTTACGCCTATATAAAGTGTCGTATTAGTATAGTTTGACATTATGTAAACATAGTAGGAAGTCATTTTTGAAATTTAATAAATAAAGGTATTATCTGTGGTTAAAGATTGCCGGGTCAAGCCCGGCAATGACACCTCATTTTTTCTCGGCAATGACATTTTGCTGTTTGCATGATGTTTTTTGATGATAAGCCTACGCCGCCGTGGAGGGGCGCGGTAGCGTTGCCGGCTGTTTTTGGTAACTCATGTAGTATGGGGCTTGAGCAACTTGGTCGTCTTTGCGGGGGCAAGTGTATTTTTACGGACAGACGGCAATGGAGCCGGAGGGCGGAACCCCGGAAGGGCGGTGGCGCAGAGGCATGGGCGGTCGGATTAGCCAAGGTGTAAAATGGTAGAGCCGGAAAAATTACCGTCCATAAAAGAATTATCAAGAAGAAGTGGATTTTTTTAAGTTTCTAATTTAAAGTTTTTACCTTGAAAAATCTGGGGCGGTGAGGTATTGTTAGATTATGACTCTAAAAATAAGAAACCGCTTTTTGATTGGGCTTTTTGTCCTTTTTGTCCTGCACGGCGTTTTTAACGTGGCTTTTTTTGTTTACGAGGCGCTTAATGCCAGGGTGGGGCTGCCCGTGAATGCGATTCGGCCTTTTTATATTTTTTCAAAGATGCTGCCGGTGGCTTTTCCTGCGGTGGTGGCTTGTGCCATTTTTTTTATGCTTTACGTCTGCGTGTGCACTCTGGCGGTTTACCTTATGTTTGAGAAGACCCAGGCTATTGAGATTTCCTATTTTTCGGGCTTTTTGATTGGCTGCTGCTTTGAGGGGACAAGGCTTTTGATTTGCGTTACGGATTTTTTGC
>JAGCWT010000009.1 GCA_017961705.1 Treponema sp. | reverse complement strand
TAATAATATTTATAATTTTTTCCAACATAATTTCACTCCAAGCAGCCCAGTGGCGTGTGAGCATAACATTTTTACCCCGAATACTCCCCATACAAATTGCTGAATTTTGCAAAGTATCCGTTTATCTCCGAAAGCGCCTTTTTGCTAACCCTAGGATTCCTCTCCAAAAGCTTAAGGAAAATCTCTTCGGGAATGGCAATAAGCTTTGCATAAGAAGAAGCCTTCACATCCTCATGCCGCACCCCATCCAGAAAAAATGCCTCTTCCCCCAAAAAACTACCGCACTCCACATAAGAAATGCCGTTGGGCCGCGTAACCACAACCGTCCCCTGGGCAAGATAATAAGCCGCCCTGCAGCGCTCACCCCGCTTGTAAAGGAATTCACCCCGGTTAAGCGAAACAACATATTCACCGTCGTTCAAGAGGGCATCCGGCCTTATAAAAAGAGTACGCCGAATCATTGCAAGAAAGCTAACGTCATCGCGGGCAGGCAAAAGGTAAAGCTCCCCCAAGATAAGCGTAGTAAAAAACTGGTACACAAACAAAAACTGTGCAAAAAACAGGAAGATTATAAAGAAGAAAAACACTTCCATCAGCATTACGATAATTCCGCTCAAAACTCCGTAGACAATATTGTACTTGTTAACGTTTATAAAAATATGCATCAGCTTCTGGAATACATAAAAACATGCCGTGCAGGAAGCCGCAGAAGCAAACACCGCCATAAAACGCGGACGTGAAGCACTTCCAATCCTGTAGCAAACGCTAACCGCAAAAAACATTGCCAAAAAAGGTATTACGTTAACAATCCGCCCAATGTTGCGGAAAACCGAAGGATAGCGAAGAACAAGCTGGTCCAGCATGGGAAGTTTTACAACCGCATGAAAGGTAACAACCGCAAACACTATCACAGAAATAAGCACTACAAGAAGCGCCTCTCCGCCAAGAGACATAAGCTGCGAAATTACCGGCCTGTACTTAGCCTCCTGCTTAAAGACCTTGTGCATACCGTTCATTACGGAAACAAAGAAACGCCTTGCCATCCAGATGATTGCAAAACCGATTACAATTTCAAAGTTGGTGATTTTTGTTATGGAATTCAGCGAAAGAGCCGCACTTTCCACATTAAAATAGCCACCAAGCGAAGGATTTGTCTTTAGAAAAGCGTTTATAGCCTGAACAAAAGTCTCCATTGCCTGGTTTGACCCTATCAGCGAAGAAACAGCATAAATGTTTGCATGAAGCACGCGGATAAGGATTACCAGAATCATCATCACTACGGGGATAAAAGAAAAGAGAAAGCCAAAAGCACAGGTTGAAGCATAAGAAACCAAATCGTTGCGCACAAAAAAATTCAGCGTAAGGTAGACAGACTGCATTACGGTGCGCAAGGTGATTTTGCGGTGATTTTCTTCCTTTGTGTATTCAGACTCAGAACTTTGCAATTTTGCCAAACACTTCGCCAAAAGTTAAAAGCTAAAAAACCAAACAGACAAGCCAAAAAAGCCCTTAGTCCGGATCACGGAGAGCTGCCTGTTCCTTAATCCTCTGCTCACGGCGCTTTGCATCTTCCTGGGCCTGCAACTCCTTCATAATGATCATGCCCTTGGCGGTATAGTCAGTCTTGTCCGGGGACTCTCCGTTAACAGAAGCACCCATGCCCTTCTGCAGAATCTTAAAGATAAAGTCCTTAATGGAAGTCTGCGTAAGGTCTGGAAGCTTCTCTGGAAAAAGAAGAACGCCCATAATGGCACTACCCTTCTGGTGGACGGCATAAACACTCATGTCCATGGAAAAAACGCGGCCATTCAGCTTAAGCGTCATACCGGGAATCACCCGCCCAGGCTTTATGTAAGGCAGGAACCTTTCTTCAAGCTTAACGGAGCAGCTAACCTTGCTAACATCCACCATCGGAAGCTCAAACATCTTGCCTTCCGTCTGCCACAAAACAGAAGCATTGGTTCCCATGCACATTGCGCGGACGTACTGTCGCCTACCCTTTACGCCGTACATGTCCAAAATGCTCTTAAAACTTGCAACAATAGTCGGAATGGACTCCTTTGTAGAAAAAAAGCCTGCATCGCACTTGGTCTTTGTAAGGAACATTTCCTTCTCAGACTCGGAAAGCTTGTCCGAAATAACACCGATTATAGTAGAATCAATCTTTTTATCGTTGCGGATTGACTCAATAAAAGCAAACCAAGACAAAAAAGAAAGCTGAACGTCTATGTTTATGTAAAGAATTGCATTTGGATTCTTACGCAAAACATTCTTTACATACTGATAATCTTCTATAATATATACTTCGTATTCAGAATCCCACAAAGCACTAATAACATGGTCACGCAGAGTGTAAGTAGGATTCAAAAAGTAAACCTTGCGGCCAGTAATAGGGTTGCCACTTTTTGCAGAAGACTCAACAACTTCAGCAACTTCACTGCCCTGATTTTCATCTTTATTTTCTTCTGCCATAGCAACTCCTAAACATTTATTACTTTTATTTTAAGCATTACTTTTATTCTAAGCCAGAGTTAAAAAACAGTCAAGGCATAAAAACTTCTTCTTTTTCTGCGGCGCTTGCCTGGTCTTACAAAAGTCCTTTCCCCTGCCAAAAATGCCCAGTGTGTGGCGCTTGCGGGGTTCCGGGGGCCCCCTACCCCCTCCATTGCTAACGCAACGCGCTTCGCGCGCCCCTCCAGTGCCTGCCGCACCTTAATATGCTGCAATATGCCCACAGCTGCACCAGATGCCATGTTTTTTACTATTTTTGACTTTTACAAATTTTAGTGTATAATTAATCTCGTGGACTTTTCAAAAAAACAAAACTCAAAAAACATTTCCTTCCTATGCAAAAAGCTTTTCCCAACAGTGTATATTTCAATATGCCTTTTGACAGCTTTTGTAAACTTTATCAGGGAATACGGACTTTCATCCAGATACGCCACCCAAGCAGCCCCGCAAAGCTACACTTATTTTCCTCAGGAGACCTTTTACATTGACTTCTATGTTTTTATGGTTATTTTCATTTTGTCCCTGATTTGCATTTTGTTTACACGGGCCTTTTATCTACGCCTTTTAAGCTATGTCCTTGGAACTGGAGCCGCAATCTTGCTGGCTTACACAACCAATGACTTGTTCACAATAAAATTCTTTGTTTTTAGCGTCTGGATCTTCTGCCTTATTACCCGCGTAAGCTGGAACTTGAATTTCCTTCTGGCAGGAACATGCACGATTCTTTTTGTAATTTGCCAGCACCACCCTTCCGCATTCGGCAAAGTTGATGTAATAAGTGAATTCCTTAAACCCAGCAAAACAGACACCATAACTTTTCTTATTTGCCTGCTTCTTTCGATATGCCTTTCTGCAATATACCGCTACATCTCGGAGCATTGGCTGTCCAGCGAAGAGCGAAGCGAACATATCAACATGATAATGACGCAAATTTCAATAATCAACTCAAAGCTTCAGCATTACGCAAAAAGTTCCGGAAAAGAAGCTGTGGAACAGGAGCGCCTCAGAATAACGCGAGACTTGCACGACAGTTGCGGCTACGTCTTTGTAAACATTTCGGCTATGATGGATGCCGCAATGAGCAAGCCTCAAATCTCCCGGGAAGAAGCCGACGAAATATTCCTCCAAGTAAGGAACATGGCCGCAAATGGCCTTCAGGAAACAAGGAAGACGCTTCACGCAATCCGGGACCTGCAAGAGCCAGAAGAAAGCAATATTTCTTCAATAAAGAAAATTCGGGACATATTCAAGCAAGTAACGGGAATGAACATTAAATTTGACCGGGGAAACATCCGCGAAAGCTACGGGCCAACCCTCAATTCAGTAATCGCAAGAACCCTGCAAGAAGCCCTTACAAACGCAGTCCGCCACGGTCACGCAAAAAATGTTTACATTGCATTTTGGGAAGACAATGACGTTCTGGTAATGAAAGTGCAGGACGACGGAATCGGTTCATCAAAAATAGTCAAGGGAATCGGGCTTGCAGGAATGGAAGAGCGCCTTGAATCCCAGGGCGGAAAACTTGAAGTTTCAAGGCCAAAAGACGGCGGCTTTATGCTAAAAATAAAAATTCCACTTACAATCAAAGACAAAAATCATACCGGAGCAATAAAATGAAAGAAAAAACAAAAATTCTTTTGACAGACGACCAAATTCTTTTTGCCAAAAGCCTGGAAACTTTCTTACAAAATTACGCAGACGACATGGAAGTAATTGGCATAGCAGAAAACGGCCTCCAGGCAGTTCAATTTGTTCAAGACAAAAAACCGGATGTAATATTGATGGACGTAAGGATGCCGGAGATGGACGGTGTTGAAGCTGTAAAAATTATTCACCAAGACTTTCCGCAAATAAAAATAATTATGATTTCCACCTACGACGACGACGAATTGGTAAGGAATGCATTGCGTGCAGGGGCAAACGGCTATTTGCTAAAAGACATTTCGCCCACGGAATTGATTATTTCCATCAGGGCGCTTAATTCTGGCCAGGTTCAAATTAGTCCTGCCTTGGCGCAAAAATTAATTCAAACAACATACATAGAAGATGTTGACCAGGCAAAACTTGACGACCAATCCTTGAACAAAAAATTTGAATGGCTAAAAACCCTAACAAAAAGGGAGCGGGAAATTTTTTCATTGATTGCAACAGGCCACGACAACAACGACATTGCCCAAAGACTCGGCACAGCCACTCAGACTGTGCGGAATCAAGTGAGCGCAATCTATTCCAAGCTTGGGGTAAAAGACAGATTTGAAATTATCCGTCTTGCAAACAAGTCTACTTGACCGAACCTGTAATACCTTCAACAAATTTTCTTTGCTGTGTAAAGAACAAGATTATAATCGGAATTGTCATAATGCAAAGGCAAAGCATAAGAAGGCCATAGTCAGTTACATATCCGGCAGTCAATCCTGTTACAAGCAAAGGAAGCGTTTGCATATCCTGCGTTTGCAAAACTACAAGCGGCCACATGTAATTGTTCCACAAGCCCATAAAAGTTACGATGGAAGCCGCGGCAAAGGTCGGGCTCATAATCGGAAGATAAACGCGCAAGTAGATTTGGAATTCATTCAAACCGTCTACACGGGCAGCTTGCACCAATTCTATCGGAAAGCTTGAAGAGTTTTGCCTAAAGAAGAATATCAGGAAGGCAGTGGAAATGCTTGGAAAAATAAAGGCGGCAACCGTGTTCAAAAGCTTTAGGCTCGAAAACATCCTGAACAGAGGAATCATCGTTGCAGCACCAGG
>JAGCWT010000142.1 GCA_017961705.1 Treponema sp. | reverse complement strand
TTCGTCATAAGAATAGCTTTTTCCGCTTTCATCTTGGGACAGTAAATTTCCCCACGCATCATATTTGAAGTTGGAAGAAATGTTTCCGCTTTTACAAGTGACGCTTCCCGTCTTGTCATCGTATTCAATTTGGTCTGCTACAGTTTTTCCATCGCTAAGTTGGCACCTTACAGTCATTGTCTTTCTGCCAAGCGAGTCGTATTCTGTTTTTTGCGTATAAGTTTTTGTGTTTTCTGTAACAGTTTTTATTCCGTCTTCGTCTTTGTAGGAATAGTCTGTTGTAAAGCCATTGGCGTTTGTTCTGCTTTTTAAGCGTCCGTCTTCTCCGTAGCAAAAATCATAGATGTGAATTTTGTCTTGTATTATAGAAGAAACTTGGCCAGAGACAGAGTCGTGCAAATATTTTGTTACTCCTCCATAAGGATTTGTAAATTCATTCATCTTTCCCGCTGAGCTGAATTTGTAGCTTGTGGAACGGCCTTCTGCATCGGTTTTCTTAACAAGGTTTCCGTTTTCATCGTAAGATTCTGTTGCAAATAAAATGCCGTCTTTTTTTGTCTTTACGATTTTATGTCCGCCTTCAAAGTTGTATTCAAATTCCTGGCAGTAGACTTTTCCTGTGGCATTTTTGTTTTTGTCTGCAAAGCTTCTTTTTTCTTTTACTATGTCGCCAGAGGCATTGTATTCGTATTCTGTCTTGATGCAGGGAGCGTCGTTTTTTGCCGCTGCGGAATAGTTCCATAGGTAGGATGCCTTGAGCTTTCCAGATGGAGTGTATTCATAGCTTGACTTTAGCCTTGCATTTTCGCTGGCTGTTTTAATGTCGCGTCCAATTCCGCTTTTTATTTCCAGAATATTGTGGCTTTTTCCATAGCTTATCAAAAGGACTTTTGTTTTGCCGCTTAACAAATCTTTTTCTGATTTGCAAACGATGTCCTTTATGCGGTTTCTGGTAATTGTCTGTTCAATATTATTTGGTGTGCGAATTGTTGTTGTGCGTCCGTCATAGTTCCAAGTCCAAACTTTCCCCTGGGTATTTGTGTAGGAAGTTATTCTTCCCTGTAAATCATATTCGTAGCTTCCAGATTTGTCCTTGGTCAAAGTGTAGCTTTCTGCATCGTAGTCAAAAATTTCTTCGTCGAATCCGTGGCTTTTTGCAACACCTCCCCAGCCGTTGCCTTCGTAAGAAAGAATTGTCTTTCCGTCACGCTTTACAGTGGTAAGGAATCCCGTGGAATCATATTCAAATGATGTAAGAATTGAATCCCTGTCGCAGTAGGATGCCAGCAAATTGAATGGCTGCTGGTAGGTCCATTTTTCGCTGCTTCCGTCACTGTAGCTTGCCTTTGTTAAGTTCCCGTAAGAGTCGTAATAAAATTTCTTAGTGCCGTAATTGTTTTCCAGACTTGTAATCTGATTTTTTGAATTGTAGGTTCTTTTCTTGAATGTGCCGTCGGAATACATTTCCTTTGTTATGTGATTTCCGTCTTCAAAAAAATATGTTATGGTCTTTCCGTCTGGGTCTGTGTAAACAAGTTTTCCTTTTGAAAAGTCACCGTCAAATGTTTCTTTCCAGCCTTCTTCGTTAATTACGGCAATTACTTTCTTTTCGTCCTTATTGTTTGAATTGTTTCCGTAAAAAATCTCGTTAAAGCTTCCGTCTGCTTTGATGCACTTTTTTATGTCGCCGTCTTGGTCGTATTCGTATTGAATAAGGTCATCGTCACTGTCCAAGACTTTTACAAGATTGTCTTCTTCGTAATAAAAAGATGACTCTTGCCCGGTAAGTTCATTCTTAACTTTTGTTAAATAATTCTTTTGGTTTCTGGTAAAGGTCAATATGTCTTTTTCCTTGTGCTGAATGCTCCTGACCTTCTGTGAGCCGTCTAGTAAAAAAGTAATCGTTGAACCGTAGCGGTCTTTGTAATATTCAGGAAGTCCGTATGCGGAGAATTTTTTTACCATTCCAGAAAGATAGTGAATCTCCAAGCCTCCGTCGGAAGTAGGGCTTGCGTACACTTCTTTTGCAGAGGCTTTGTCGCAGTTTTCGTAGGTATTGCTGCTTGTGTTTAGATCCAATATATATATGTTTCCGTTGTCGTCAATGAACATTATGGAATTTGCATTCATCTGCTTTGCTTCGTCTTCGTAACCCCATGATGAATACTTGTTGAGTTCCTTGTTCTTTGCCGCATTTTTTCCCATCTGCTGGATTTTGCTTCTTGCCGCTTTTATTCTGCTTTCTGCATTTGCATACTTTGTAAAAAGGTCTGAGCGGTATTCCATGGGGAGGGTGTATATGGAAGAGCTTAACCTGTTCAGTTCCTTTTCGTTTTCTACCAACTCTTCTTTTATTTTCTCTATTCCCTTTGTACTTGTTCCCCGGATGATTCTTGTGTCCAGTGAGCAAAACCACTGGTTTCCGTAAGAGCCACAAGAATGGTTTCCGCTTAAGAGGTTTCTGAATAAGACAAAATCGTTTATGCCCCATTTAAAACTTGCATCGTAATCATTGATAAAAAATTTTCCTGCTGTTATGAATACCGGGTCTCCTACAAGGGAAGGAGCCTTTGCCTCTTCTGTTGCATTTGAAGGTAATGCTCCCTGAAGTGCGCCAAGGCCTCCTGAAGTATTTCCTAATGGATTTGCAAACAGAGCCACATTAAAAACTCCGTCTTTGTTGAAGAGGTTTGGTATGTGGGAAAAATTAAGGTAGCCTGGATTGTTGGCGGATGAGCTTTTGCTGGAAGAAAACATTGAACTCATGCTGGACAGTGCGCTTTGTATTCCGCTGAACAAACCTGATATTGCGGCCCCAATAGATGAAATTGTTGAAGAAAGACTTTCCGCCTGGCTTTCACTGGATGCGGATGTGCCACCTGTTGTGTCCAGTACGGCGTCTCCAAATGCATCTCCTGCTGCCCCGGCACTTTCTCCGCCGCCCTCTGAACCAGAGTCGCTTGATGTTGAACCAGAAGCAGAAGACGATGATTCTCCTCCAGAACCGCCCGAACTTCCCGAGCTTCCGCTGCTTGATGAACTTGCCGAAGAGGAAGATGCGCTTCCTCCAGAGACTCCCACTGCAAATTTTAGCAGAGGCATTGTGATTGCGTTAAGCTGAAATATAAGAATTCCGGCCCCTAAGCATAATGCTTTTTTTAAGATTTTAGTTAATTTCATTTACACCTCCTAGAGTGAAAATTTATAGTTACCCAACAATTTGTCGAGCAAGCTGCCGCTTTGATTTGCCGTTGGAACATAACCGCTTGCCTTTTGCACAAACTGGCACTGTCCGTCTGCTCCGCTGCCTTGAATGTAGTAAGTGGAATTTGATTCAGCGATTTGTCCTTTTTCGTTAAGGGAGCAAAAATAGATTCCTATTGGAAAAATATCCTGAGATGCCGTGTAGCTTTCTGAACTTGCATTTTTTAGCGCTGACTTTACTTTTAAAATATCATCCTTAAGCTTTGGAAATTCTTCCAGAAAAATATCTGTCATGCTGGATATTTCTACATACATGGGGTTTAGCAAACTGCCTGATACAGAAAAAGTTTTTGCCTTGCTTGCTATCTTGTCCCTTAGCTCGTCTGCACTTTTTTTGTTTTCTATTAAAAGGCTTGCTTTTTGTGAAAATGCATTGAAGCTTTCAAAAAGATCTGCCGCTGCATCCATTTTTACAATTGCAAATGACTTGTCGCTTTTTGCAGAGTATTGCCTTTCGATTAGTTTTGCAACTTGGCATCCTTCTTCGCAAGTTTCCAACTCTTGGTTCATCCACGAAGAATAGTCCCAGCCGCTTGCATCCTGAACTCCCTCAACGCCAGCAAACCAATTTGCTTCTTGCCTTAGCTCGTAAATCTCTTCCAGTTCCGCACCAAAACATGTGTCGAATCCAATAAGTTCAACTTTGTCGTTGCCCATTCCAGACTTTATTGCTTTGCGAAGTTCCGGAATGGACATAAAAGATCCGCTTGTGTCGTCAATTGCTACGGCTCTATTTGTCTTGTTTGCGGCAAAGCGGTAGCCTGTTCCGTGCCCCCAGATTATAAGGGCGTAATGTTCTGCGGGGTAATATGTACGCGAAAAATTTAGCAAAGAGATTAGTGTTTCCGGGTCGCCCATATTCAATTCTGCTGATTGGGAGCCAATTCCCAAGACCTTGCTGTTTAGCTGAATTGATTTTGACTTTGCAGACGAATGGTTTATTTCAAAAAGCCTTGTTCCTTTCCAAGAGCTTTCACTTTCCATTGTATTTTGAGCCCTGTCAAAAAGAACGATTGTTTTTACAAGCTCGCTGTTGCAATCCCCGCACTCAATTTCCCTAAAGTCTTCCAGTGCCGCTGAGTCCAAGTTGTTGTCTGCCGCCATGTAAACTATGAAAGTCCATTTGCTTTTTGCATGAACTTCTGGGTTTGTTCCTCCTGAATTTACGGAAGAAGAAACTTCTTTTAGGTCAAAGTTGCAGGATTGTAGGAAAAAGAAAAAGGCTGCAAAGATTAAAGCTGTTAATTTTTTCATTTTGCCCTCCAGAATTAATTGCAGTATAGGCCAAAAGGATCTGCCCAGGATGTTCCGTCATCGTATTCAATTTCTGTTGCATACAAAAAGTCTACGCTGTAGCTTTCGTCTATCTCGGGACCGATTATTTCGTCAAGGCTGATTGTTATTGGAACTTCGTCTTTTGATTCTATTGGGCATTCAATCATGCACTTGATTCCGTTTGTGATTAGGCCTGCGCTTTCTCCTTCCGAGTCATATATCCTTGCGGAAAATTTTACGTTCTTTATTTTTCTTTCGCTATTGTTGTAAAAGTCAAACGCTACGCATGCAAATTTGCAGATGCCGGGATTTTCTCCTATGCTTACCTGCGTGTTTGAAATGTAGTAGGGCTTTGAGAAATTTGCTTCTGTGGCGCATCCTGCAAACAGCATTGATAAAATAAATCCAAAGATAATGTTTTTTTTCATTTTGATTCTCCTTCTTCCTGATTTGTCTCTTGAATTTTTGAATCGAGCAGATTTTCGTACATGCATATTTCTGATTTTTCTTCTGCAGAGGATAATTTTTCCTTTGCGGCTAAGAGTTCTTCTTTTGCTGTGGCAAAGTCTCCTTTTTTGTAGGCGAGAACGCTTTCGTAAAGTCTTAATTCCACTTCTTTTATGGAAGCCTCCTTGCATTTTAAAAGTGTTTTTTCTGCCTGGTAGTAGTTCCCTTGAATTAGAAAATTTTCAAATTCATCTTTAAGATCCTTGGCGCTTTTTATCTGAAGAATGTAAAGTCTGTTTGCCGGAACGTTTGCAAAGTTGAGCCTTGCGCTTTCCCAGTTTTCTTTAAAGCCTGTAAATTCTTTTTTGCAGGATCTGCCAACTTCTATGCAAAAGAATCCTCTTTCGTCTGTTGTTGTTACGACTTTTTTGTTCTGGTCCAGTATTGAATAGTTTGCTACGGGTTCTCCCTGCATGTCGCTTACCATTCCGTGCAGACTCTTCTTGCTTGAGATGGAATTTGTTGTTGCGCACGAGACCAGTGGGGCGCACAAAAGTAGGCTGAGAGCTTGTAAAATGTTTTTTCTTTTCATTGCTTTTCTCCTATTATTTTTCCTTGGTTGTTTTTGTAAAAGACAAGAACGCTTCCGTCTTTTTGGATTATTTTTCCAAAGCTTTCGTCTTTGCTAAGATTCTGCTTTGCTGGTATAGACCTCTTTGTTTTTGGCAAGACCTTTTCTGCAAAAACTGTGTTGTAGTCTTTTAAAAGTTCAAGCGGGTTAAACCCTTCTGCATTGATTTTTTCTGCAAAGATAATCTTCATCTTTGTGTTGAATTTTCCAGGCTCTATTTCTATTGCGGCAGGGAAAATTGAATGTTCCTTGCAGACAGCCTTTAGCTTTTCAAGAATTTTTTCTGTGGACTTGTTCTGAAATAAGAATTCAACTATTCCTTCATCAGAAAAATCTGTAAGCAAAATTCCGTTGCAGCTCCATATAGAAAGGCGGATGTCGTCAATTTGGCTTTTGGAAAGTTCCTGCTTTAGCTTTATGACGCTTTTTTCTTTGCTGCACAAACTTGCAGAAAATTCTGGCTTTGAGTTGAAGTAGGTTACTGCGGAAAATATTCTTTGGTTTTTCTGTCCGTCTTCCTCTGCTTTTAAAAAGTCTTGCGGAAAGCATTCCTTCATGCTGAAGTTCATTTTGTATGCTTGCTCATCGTTTTGGTCTTGCAAAAATATTAGCGAGCAATTTTTTATTCTGCCGCCACTTTTTTTTGTGCTTTGCAAAAAATCATCAAGGGTTTGGTATGCCTGCACTATGTTCTGCTGGATTGCCTTGTCAAAATTTTCTGCTTCCGTCTTTCTTGCTACAGTGGGAGTTGAAGTTTTTGTGCTTTTGCCAGCCTGAGCCTTTGCCTTTGAATGAAAGACATAGGATAGGGAAAGTATTGCGGCTAAAAAGGTTATTGCAAGCGCCAGTGATATGTTCAGTATTTTTTCGGAATTGAAAAATTCAAGCTTGTTTTTTTCTCCGAATTTTAAAGGAACATGTCTTTTGCTGCCAGTCTTGTATTCTGCAAGTTTTACTTTGTCCATGACGGCGACCGCTGCGAAAAGCTTTCCTTTTTTTAGCCTGTACTTTGCATCGTAGCAGCAGTTGTCAGAAAAGCACGGGTGGAGCTGCTCCAGTTTCTTTGCAATGTAATTTTTTCTTCTGCTTCTTTTTAGCAAAAAAGGCATTGGAAAAGAATAAAGTTCATAATCATCTTTTTTAACAGATTCTTTTTTCATAAACTCTCCTGTTTTTTATAGAACAATGCTTCCATTGTCTTTCCCTGGCACTTCCAGCTTTCTTTGTAAAGTTTTCCCTCCCGCTTGATTTTTAGTTCTTCAAAATCCCACATGGAAGAGCAGGTGTCTTTCCATCTGGCTGATTCAAAAAGCCATTCTGATTCCCTTGTTGATTTGCATAAATCTATAAATCCCTTGTATAAAAATTTATCCCTGTTCAGTTCGTGTTCTATTTGAACCGTTCTGGAATGAACCCTTATTGCGGGAATTAATGCTCCGGATAAAAATGGGAAAAATGAAGATATGATTGCACAGCAGCATATTAATTCTATTAGTCTCATTTTATGCTTCCTTTTGCAGCTTTGTTTTCTTTTTCTACGTAGGAATAAAATTCATGCTTTTGCCTAAGTGCGGAATTGTATTGTGCGTTTACACAAGCACAAATTCCTGCGCATACAAAAGAAAGTGAACAAAGAATTATTAGCGTAAGGAGGATGATGTGCCCTTCGCTTTTTCTTTTTAGCCTATTTATAAGAAACGATGTCAGCGTTTTCACCTTCTCCTCCTGCTACTCCGTCTGCTCCGTAACAGATGACGGCATAGGGTAAGTTTTGTGGGCAGTCCGACGGAAATGTTGCGCTTCCGTTTTTGATGTAAACGTAGTCATTTCCCCAAGGGTCGGGTTTGACTTCCTTGTCCAGGTAAGGGCCGCTCCAATTTTGTGGGACGGGAACAAGAGTTGGTTTTGTCCACAGCGCCGCAAGTCCCTGTTCTGTTGTGGGAAAACTGCCGCAGTCCAGGTAGTAGGATTGCATGGCCGCCTTATAATGCTCAAGCGTTTGCCTGGCAGATGTTTCCCTTGCAAGCTCCATAATGCGCGCCGCCGAGATTCCAGCCCCAGCAGAAAGGAGCGCTCCGATTGCAAGTACCGCAAGCGTTTCAATGAATGTAAAACCGCTGCAATGATTGCCCTGTCTAGGAATTTTTCCACTTGGATACCCCCATTTTTTTGTCCTGATTTTCTTTCTCTATTTCTTCAAGAGCAGCACCAAAGCCCTTGTGAGCTCTTTCTACAAGTTCCTCCTGCTCCAGGTGGATAGCTTTTTTCTTGGCCACCTTTTCCA
>JAGCWT010000141.1 GCA_017961705.1 Treponema sp. | reverse complement strand
GAAAAAATCTGCGGGTTAAGCCATGACACGTTCACGGTAAGAAGCAGCAGCATTAGGATTGCAATGCTTATGAATACAAGGCTCAAATTCTTAAAATCCTGGGAAGGGCTTGAAAGTTCCACCCTCTTTCTGATTGCAAAGAATAGCGGTATGCAAAGGTAAAATCCTATGATGCAGAAGCAGGCCTTTAGCACGCACTGTGAAAGAGAAAGGCTTTCGTTCAGCGAAAGAAGGATGCTAAGCATGGAAACTGTATATTCCGCCATGCTTATTTTTGCAGTAATCCTAACGATGGCTTCTATAAAGACGGAAATGGCAGAAAAGATGAGCACTGCAACGAAGGGGTAAAGTTCCGCCAAGCCAACATTGCACAGGCACTTTGAAACAATAATGTAAGAAAGTGAAACCGAAGAGCTTACCGCAATGAGCATCTTTATGCAGTCCCAGATAAGGAAACGCGGTTTTTTGCTCATGAGGACGGCTCTGTTAAGTCCTATTCCGTAAACCAGTACGGCTGAAGAGTAAAGAGCGTAAAAGAAAAAATCCCTAAGCATTTGCATTGCTTTCCTCCTGCTCTTTTATGAGATTGAATTTTGCTAATACGTGTACATAAAAAGCCAGGCTTAGCGCAATAATCACAAGCGCACCTGGAATTGTAGCCCAGAAAATGCCGGGGTAGAAACCGCCCTCCTTTACTTGTACAAGAGGAATCTCCACAAGACCCGATGCAGCCGGCAAAGAAATTGTACCGTAGCCGAATATGTCGCGGAAGAGGAATACTGCAAGGGCAAAGATGCTGAACATAAGGCTTTCCTTCATGTTCATGTGCAGGTTCTGGCTTATGCTGTCCGAATCCTGGCTGTAAAGGTTTCCTATAAGGAACGAAGACACGGCAGGCATGTAGATTATGAAACCCAACGTTAGGGCTGTTAGCGGGGACGTGATTATGACAATCTGTTTGAATATAACGGATATTGTCATAAGGAACACCGCAAGCAGTACCGGCAGAAGGTCATCCAGGCCAAGGCTTTTTACCAGGTGCTTAAAGAGTGTTCCCGCAAGCATGAGCAGGTTGAGCATAAAAAGCAGGGTAATTCCATAGGCAAAGCGCCCCGGTGAAGGTACAAGAAGCGCAAGTGACGCTGTTAAAAATGAATATATGTTTCTCTTAGTTTTCATTGCTTGCCTCCGCCATGCCAGACTGTACGATTTTTGGGATTGCTTTTTCCCAGTATGCAATCTGAGAATTTACAGATGAATTTTTTACTGCCTGGGAAACTTTGGGACTCAATTTTAAGAAATCAACAAACTGAACTTCGTGGAATTCGTCATCGGTACAGGTGTACAGAGCCGCAACAGGACCGTATAGCGTCGTTATCCTTATGATTACCGCGTGGCTGTCTTTTTCAAGGCCCTCCACTTTGAATGAAGCTGCGCTTACGGAAAAGACGGAACGCATTTTGTCTGCCTCATGAACTCTTACCTTTTTGCCATGGGACTCAAAACATTCTTGTACCTGTACCCTAAGCCCCTGCTGCCAAGAGTTGCGGGCAATAAGCGAGAATAGAATCAGAAAAGCCATGCAGGCTACAAGAATCAGTGAAAAAATGCCGAATTTTACCAGCTGCTTTTTGTAGCGCTCAAGATCCGCATTTGTAACTTCAACGGAGTCAAGTTCAGCTGGAGGCATGTCGGGAGACTGGTCTTCTGCAGATGAATAATCCTCTACAGGCCTTTCCGTACCCTGCTGCAAAAAAGAATCAGGATTTCCTAGTAAATCAGACATTTTCAACCTCTTTTAAAGCGTTCAGTTTGGAAACGATTACGGTTTCTATATTTTTGCGGGCACTGTGGCTTTCCGCAACCTGTATTAAAAGAGACAGGAGGTTTACAAAAAGCACCGTGAACATATAGCCTACTGGTGAAGTTCCGCCACCCATTACGAAGAACGCTATTACCGCAGCAGACAGGGCGTATGCAACCTTGCCGGAAACAGTTACCGGTGTAGTGCCGTACCACTGTAGAACATACAAGGTGCAGAAGAGGGTTCCGCTTGTGAGCAGCGAAAGTATTATGTCTCCCTGGAAAGCAGGTGCCATTGTGATGAGCGGAAGGAAGAATCTTACCAGCAGCGAATAGAAGAAAATGAAGACTGCTGGAATAAGAATGTCCATCATGTCCAGAGAGAAGAGTATAATTGAAGAAACAAGAGTAACCAGGTTAAAGCGGAAAGCTGGTATTGTTGAGGGGAAGTCCCAAAGAAGGGTAACATAGCCTTCTGGAATTACCACGCCAAAAATGCTGAACACATGGTCGTTAAGGAATGCCGTAATTGCAGCATCGGATGAAAGCAAAGGCAAACCACCCTTCTGTATAAGGTAAAGGGCCGCATTTCTTGTCTGCCAGTCCTGACCTGTAAGCATATATGAAGGGAATGCCTGCATGTTAACGATATAGGCAACTATTACCGTAACAACAGCCGGATTTGCCCAGGCATTGGGAAAGCCGCCAAAGGCATATTTGCATAGCAAAAGGGAAATCAGAGCAATAAAAAAGAGTGCCACAGCTGAATAGGTGGACGGAATAAGAAGCCCTATTACGATTCCCTGAATCAAGGCAAAGAGCGGCGAAAATGAAAACTGCTTTCTTGCGGCAGAATAAAGGAATTCAGCAGCCATAGAAGCCAATACGGAAGAAAGCACTATGAGCAGGGAGGCAAAAGATTTTGTAAGGGCAAGCAGTAAAAGCTGGGGGAACAGGAGCACAACCATCATGAGGGCAGAAGAACCCAACGATGGCTTTATGTAGATGTAGGGTCTGAACTTTATGTCCGAGTAATCTTTTTTATGGAAAATCTTGTTAATTAACGTCATCTTTATTTTTCCTCAACAATTCTATTGTCTGACAAAGCGGAAGTCTTGAAGGACAAACGCTGTTGCATAGGGCGCAGCCTGAACAAAAATCCGTGGTTTTTACAAGTTCCGTACCGACCGGCTTTCCACCAAGGCTGTGGCGGAACATTAGGTCCGGATAAAGACCTTCCGGGCATATCGTTCGGCACTTTCCACAACGGACGCAGGGGGCAAAGCTTTGTACAGAAAGCTCATCCGCACTTACGAAGGTGATGGATTTTACGTCCCTGGTTATTGTAGTTTCAAGGCTGTTGATTGCAGAGCCAGAGACCATGCCGTTGATTATAATCTTTGCGGGCTTTGACTTAAAGTTTCCGCACTGGGATGCAAGCTCCCGGAGTGATGTGCCTACCCTTACCTT
>JAGCWT010000140.1 GCA_017961705.1 Treponema sp. | reverse complement strand
TTAGAATTCTCCTTTTATTGCAAAAGCGTGGTTCATTGGACCTGAGCCCTTGCCCAAATCAAGCATTGCAGCCAAAGCAAGCGAAATATAATTTTTTGCAGACTCCACAGACTGAACAAGGCTCTTTCCCTTTGCAAAATTGGAAGCTATTGCAGAAGAAAGAGTGCAGCCTGTTCCATGCGTATTGGAATTGTCTATGCGCTTGCCAAAAAACCACTTGCCGGACGCAGCAGAAGAAGCGTCTGTTTTTCCATAAAGAAAATCATTTGCATCGTTTGTATTGTGCCCGCCCTTTATAAGAACAGAGCATCCGTATTCACCGTAAATAAATTCCGCAGCTTTTTCCATGTCCTCCTCTGTTGAAATTTCCATACCAGAAAGAACCTGGGCTTCTGGGATATTTGGAGTGATTAAATCTGCAAGCGGAAGAAGATTCTTTTTTAAAGAAGCCATGGCATCGTCAGAAATAAGTTTTGCTCCGCTTGTGGCAACCATAACAGGATCCACCACGATATTCTTTAGCTTGAATTTTTTTATGCAGAAAGAAATAGTTTCTATTAGCGGTGAAGAAGAAACCATTCCTGTTTTTACTGCATCGGGAAAAATATCAGTTACAACATCAGCTATTTCTTCTTCAAGAAATTCCGGCGTAACCTCCATAATTTTTGTAACACCGGTTGTATTCTGTGCGGTAAGGGCAGTAACAGCGCTCATTGCATACACTCCGTTTGCTGTCATAGTCTTTATATCCGCTTGAATTCCGGCGCCTCCGCTTGAATCGCTGCCTGCGATTGTCAAAGCAGTTTTCATAAAATACCTCCATGCGTCAGGTGGTGCCCCCAAGACGCGGTTTTTCTTAGGAAAGTTCAAGACCTTCCTTTATTTCCAACCCGTAAAATAATACGGGCAGATTTTCCTTATAGCTTCCCGGTCCCCAATGTTTTCCCTATCAAAAAATCCTGCGGCAACAAAACCCGCTTCTTTTACAACCTTCAAATTGGAAAGGCAATCATCAAAGACAATTGTTTTTTGGCATGGCACATCCATGAACGAAGCACATTTATAGAAAATATCCGGTTCTGATTTTGACATACCCTCTTCCGAACAGGTGAATATTTTTTTGAACAAATTCAAGACGCCGCATCTTTCTAGCGCAGCCTCTTCTATCTCCCGGTCTCCAGAGGTAGCGGCAATGAATGGCATTTTGTTGGCATAAAAAAATTCAAGCACATCCCTTGCACCTGCTTTTAGAGGAACTTCATTTTTATAGCGGTCATTTACTATTGAATTAACGCCAGCGATAATGTCTTTTGTTTCCAGAGGAAGATTGTATTCATCTTTTATGAACTGGGCGCCTTGGCTCATGCTCATGGAAAAAATAACCCTGTCCAGATTTTCTTTGGCGCGTATGTTTAATGTCTCAAGAAATCTTTTTCCGGCATCGTGCCAGACATAAAGTGAATCTAAGATTGTTCCGTCGAGGTCAAAGATAATTGCGGAAAAATTGTCTAAAATTTCAAAGCGTTTTTCCCAAACGTTTAGAGAAAGCACAAAAAACTCCTTTCGTTGGCATTACCCAAATCAAGTAAAGGGTCAAGGCATTTTTTACAGCCTACTCTCAGCCTGCTTTTGCAAGCTCCCCTGTTTATATAATGTATCCAGAAAAACTATTTTCAAGGGAGTACCCTTGCACCCCAAAACTAAGGGGAGGGACAACCCCCTACTCCGAAGCGAGGTTTTTCCCTGCTGGAAACTGCGTTGCAAGTTCCCCCTTAACCCCTCCCTTTCCCGGCACGGCTTAGGGCTAACGCCCTAAGAACCCCAGTTTATTTTATTCACAGCTCATCTGGGACATTTGTAATAAAATCGTTTTTCTGTAGGCAATATTATATAAAAATCCATTTTCATGCAACAGGGGTTGTCAACAGAAAATGTCAAGTGTAAAATAAAGGTATGTCCGAGAATGCAGATAAAATAAGAAAAGAATGGGCGGCAAACGACAAAAAGCGCGACTCTGGTTTAAAGACACCGGAAGACATTTGCCGCTACGACGATATTGTTTATGGAAGCTCAAAAAGCGAACAGGTGCTTGACGTGTACAGGCCAAAAGCTGCGGAAGGAAAAAAGCTTCCTGTTATAGTAAGCGTGCACGGAGGCGCATGGGTTTACGGAGACAAGGAGCTTTACCAGTTCTACTGCATGAACCTTGCCCAGCGTGGTTTTGCAGTTGTAAACTTTACATACCGTCTTGCACCGGAAAACATTTTCCCTGCCCAGCTTGAAGACGTAAGCCTTGTCTTTGAATGGCTAAGAAATAATTGCGGCAAATACGGCTTTGACATGGAAAACATTTTTGCAGTCGGAGATTCAGCAGGAGCACATTTACTTGCTCTTTATTCCTGCTGCCTTACAAACCCGTCTTATGCAAAAAACTTTTCTTTTATAAAATCAAATGAGTTAAAGCCAAAAGCCATAGCCCTTAACTGCGGAGTTTACCACCTGCGACCCAAGAATGCAGACTCGTTCAAGGATCTTCTTGGCAAAGAAAATATTTTGGAAGCCGACTTGGAATGTGTTACAGTCTTACCCCACATTACAAAAGACTTTCCCCCGGTGTTTGTAATGACAAGCTTTGGGGACTTTCTAAAAGACCAGGCCCTTGAACTTGCGCAAAGGCTCATGGAATGTTCCGTTCCATTTACGCTTAAAGTTTACGGCAACGCAAAGCAGCCTCTTTACCACGTTTTCCACGTGAACATGAAGCAGGCAGAAGCGGCAGTCTGCAATGATGACGAATGCAATTTCTTTAAAAGCTTTTAAGCTATGCATTCCACTAAAATTTGTGCTATAGTAAGAACATGCCAGAAGCTAAAAAAACAAAATTTGGAATTCACATAAAAAACTTTTTCAGCAGAATAGTGGATTTTTTTATTAACCACTTTAGGATTCTTTCCAGTGTCGGATACGCAATCTGCATAGCCGTAATCGTTTTTGTTTCCATCACATTTTTTTCAAGAAAGGATTCCACCTTTGGCATTTTATTTTCAACAGCCCTCAGTTGTCTTTTAACAGTCCCCATCACGCTGAACATGTCCCAGGTGCTAAAGGCAAGAAGCTCTGCAGAGGAAAACAAAAAAGACAGGCAGCTAAAAATTCAGCAGGATGAAATAGAAAAGCTCAAGAGCCAAAATGAAATAACGCTCCGCAAACTGCAACTAATCGAAGACACAAAATTCAACATACCAGTTTACCAGGACGTTGCAAAGCTAACCCTCAAAGAAATAACCCGCTCTGGCACAATCGTAAAAAAGGAAGATGTTGCAGACGTAAAGCCACGCAACTATTACGAAAAAATCTTCGGTGTAAGCGAAAGGCACAAGGACGAAATCCTAAGCGTAATCAACTACGAGATGAACGTAAAAAGCGGAATAGACCTGCAGAATATCCGGGTAAGCAAAATAAGCGACGACACAATCCTTGTAGGAGGAATCACGCCCCAATACACCGCAGACCCCCAGTTCAACTTTACGGACGTAATTGGAGAACTTAGGCACATAAGCCTTGACCACAACGGAAGGGAAAAGCACATTAATATAGAAAAAGATTTTGATTCAGAGACAAAAATTTCCCAGAAGCAGAATCAGTACAAAAGTGACGCGGAAGAAGAATTCAAAACAGGCTACAGTCTTGGCGAAGACAGGGAAATCATAAAGGCAGCGCAGAATTTTATCCGCATAATGCTGGCCCCGCTTTACAAAAACATCGAATTTGAAACCGATGCGCAAATCATCCCGCGAAACTCTTTGCCACTACTCTCCTATTTGCAAAATGAATCCATGAACTACAAAGAACAACTCTTTAAAACAAAAGAAGGCACGGAACTCCTTGCAAAATACAACCTGCTTAACGGTGACAATTAAAGTGTTATTTTAAAAGCAACCTACGCCGCCATGGAGCCCCGTAGTTGCCGCACAGCGGCAATGAGCGTTAGCGAAGGGCGGAACGGCGGTGACGCGAGGCATGTTCCGTCGAGTTAGCCGAAAAGCGAATGGTAGAGCATGCAAGGCTTCGTCCTAAAGAATGTTCTAAAGCAAATTCGTGTTGTTAAACTAAACTTATTTTTGCTATAATGTATTCACTATGGAAAGCACAGATAAAAATTTTGTACCCCGCTGGAATTTGGATTCAATTTTTTCTTCTTTGCAGAGCAAGGAATATTCAGCAGCACTGGAAGAATTTAAGGCACAGATAGAAAACACGGAAGGCCTTTTAAAAACAGCCGACCGTTTTACAAGAGAATCAAACGAAAACTTTGACTTTGCAGCCTGGCTTGCCGCTTATCTAAAAAACTACAATGACCTGATTGCAAACGAAAGGACGCTTGCCGCCTACGCATACATCATTTATTCAACAGACACAACAAGCACCCAATACCTGAACAATCTTTCCTACATAGAAAAATTGGGAATCCAAACCAAGCAACAGTATTTAAAATTCAGTAAATTGCTTTTGTCCCATTCATCTTCTTTGAATGAATTCTTTACCCGCTTCCCGGAATTTGCCGAATACAAATATTTGTTGGAAGAAACAATAGAAGAGACAAAACACCAGATGACAGCCGCAGAAGAGAACCTTGCTTCCGACATGACAAGAACTGGCGGCTCTGCATGGGGACAACTTCAGGAACAAATCATCTCAAACCTTCACGACCAAAACGGAAAAACATTCAACGAACTTAGAAACGATGCATTTTCTTCCGATGCAAATTTGCGAAAAAATTCCTGGCAGACAGAAAAATCCCTTCTGGAACAAAACCAAATTGCGCTTGCCGCATCGCTCAACAACTTAAAAGGCGAGACCGTAACGCTCAACAAAAGGCGGCACTGGGAAAATGCACTTGGCCGCTCAAGGGCTTCAAGCAGAATTCAAAAGGCCACTCTTGACGCGCTAATTTCTTCCATAGAAGATTCACTTCCAATGTGGAGGGAATACTTTAAGGCAAAGGCTTTGCTGCTAAGAAAAACAAATTCAACTGCCAGTGCAACAGCAGGAACAAAGGGACACGAGGGAATTGCATTTTACGACTTGTTTGCCCCGGTTAAACTTGATTCAGAAAAATGGAGTTTTGACCAAGCCCGTGATTACGTCCTAAAAGAATACAAATCTTTTTCGCAAGACATGTATGAATTTGCAAAAAGCGCTTTTGATTCAGGATGGATAGATGCAGAAATACGCAGCGGAAAAGTGGGTGGAGCCTACGACGAAGATTTTCCAAAGGGACACCAGAGCAGAATCCTTACGAATTTTACGGGAACCTTTAGCGACATAATCACCCTTGCCCACGAACTTGGACACGCATACCACTTCTCCTGCATGAAGGGAAAACCTGCCGTCTTCTTTGACTACCCCATGACCCTTGCAGAAACAGCCAGCACCTTTGCAGAGACAATCGTAAAACAAGACATGATTGCCAATGCCCAGGACTTTGACAAAATGCGGATAATAGACCTTGACCTTCAGGACACGAGCCAGGTTCTTGTGGACATTTTGTGCCGCTTTTACTTTGAGCAGAGCGTCTTTGAAGAGCGCGAAAAAGGTGAACTTAACGCAAACGATTTTTGCCGCCTAATGCTTGCCGCCCAGGAAAAAACTTACGGCTGTGGCTTAAACGAAGAAAGGCACGAATACATGTGGGCAGTAAAATCACACTATTACAGCACGGACTTTGACTTTTACAATTACCCCTACGCATTCGGCCAGCTCTTTGCAGCGGGACTTTTTGCAAGAAGTAAAAAAGAAGGGCCTTCTTTTGCAAAAACCTACGCTTCTCTTCTGGCAGACACAGGCAGCATGAGTTGTGAAGACCTTTGCAAAAAAGCCGGATTCGACATTACCACAAAAGACTTCTGGCAAAATTCAATCCAGATGTACGCAAAAGAAGTGGAAGAATTCAAAGCCTTTGCGGAGAATTTGTAACTGAGCCATAACAGCTTGCTAAAAGTTAGTGCCTCCCGCCAAGTTTGCAGGCAAGGGGAGCATCCGTATCAATGTGCTGAACTTCCGGATGCTTTTTAAGCCAGCTTACTGCATAGGAACAAGTAGCGGCAATTTTATTTCCGTCCGCCTGAATTTTTGCCACAGCCTCTTCCATAAGCTTACCGGCAATTCCCTGCCCGCGTAAGGAATCAGCAACAAAAGTGTGGTCTATCGTGGCAATTCCGTCTTTTACAGGAAAAGTAACCTCCGCCACCACATTTCCGTCTTCTCCAGTTGCATAGATACGATTGTCTTCTTTTATAAAGTCCATAAGGCAAACATACTACTTTTCGCTGATTTGCTCCAGAGTATAAAAATTCAGACACAAAACTAACGTTCGTTCATTTTAACAAATTTTTTGGCTAAATAGAAGTGATAATATTTGCAATTTGAAAAATTTGGGTCTATACTATATGGAGGAACAAAGTATAGCTGGGAGTTTTTGTTAGTTTTTATGAATTTTACACTAGATGTTTCGAGTAAAATAAAATTATACTATCAATTGTATAATCAGATAGCAGAAGGAATTAAGTGCGGAAAGATTCCTGCGGGAACCAGACTACCGTCCGTTCGTATGCTATCCGAAGAAGCAAAGGCCAGCAAAAATACAGTTACCAAGGCATATTCGGAACTAGAAAAAGACGGTTTTATATACTCGGAAAGCAAGCGCGGTTATTTTGTTGCCGAATACAAGGGCGCAAAAAATGAAAATCCAGCCCAGGAAGAGCAGGAAAAGGAAAGCCAAAGCCGCAAAAAAGAAGACAATTCTATTCCCACGGTGGATTCCATCTTAAAGCAATATGCACAGAATAATGAATCCGTTGCAAAATCAATAATTATTCCTTCAGAAGAGATTCAAAGCGAAAGTGTTCTAAAAGTGCCTGAAAAAGTGCCTGAAAAGATGTCAGACCCAAAAGAGGATAGTCACCAGGCGGCAGAAGAAACTAAGGCGGAAGAGTCTAAGGCAGAAGCAGATAAAACAGAAAGCAGCAGTGCTGGGCAAAGCATACCGGAAGCGGCTGCTTCAGAAAGTAAGGCAGAAGAAAATCTTCCGTTACCGGAAGAAAAAGTTCCAGAAAAAGTGCCCGTAGAAGCTGTTGCCAACGACTTTGACGGTGACGCTTTCTTTGAGAAATATCTTTTTGAATCATACAAAAACATTTTGATGACCGGCAGACGAAAACTCCTCTATGCAAAAAGCGGCCCATTTGGCGACGAATCATTCAGGAGGGTTCTTGCAGACTTTATCTATAAATTCCACAATATAAAGGCTTCTCCGGAAAACATTATCGTGGGTTCCGGAATGGAAATGCTTTTGTGGAACGTGCTTCAGCTAAAGTGCATGAACACGCCGGTTGTTAAATACAGAGGCCTATTGAACCTTGCAAATCAGGCATCGGAGGGGAATTTACAGGGTCTAAAAGCATTTGCGGCGGTTGCGGAGGACACGGCACAGAGCACCAAGCAAATATTTTTGGACGCAAACATTCCGGTTAGGGAAGTGCCGGTAGACGACCAGGGCATAAGCTTTGACTTTCTGGTTACTTCGGGAACAACAATCGTCTATGTTACGCCGGGAGACATACCGCTTGGTTCCTTTGAAGACAACAAGCAGCGCAAGCAGGAAATTCTTGACTGGGCAAAGAAAGTTCCCTACCGCTACATCATTGAATATGACACGGACACTTCAAAAGAGGCAGATTCACTTTACAAACAGGATGATGACAGCGACAAGGTAATCTACATCAATTCATTTTCGAACCTTTTGTGCCAGGGAATAAATGCGGCATTCCTTATTCTGCCAAAGGATGTCTGCAACGAGTACAAGCAGCACTACGCAAACTTTGACTGCTCACTGTCCTATCTTGACCAGCTTGCCTTAACGGATTTTATTACGAAAGGGCACTTGGAATCTTACTTGAACAGCCTGGAAGACCTGTGAATGGGATTTCCTTTTGAGATTTTCAATCGGGTTGCCAAATTTAGATGTATGGAGTAGAATCTAACTAAAAATATAAAGGAGATTTTTATGGACGAATTGCTTCCAATTCTATCAGAACTCAAGCCCGATGTTGACTTTGCAACAGAAACGGGTCTTATAGACAATGCCATACTTGATTCATTTGACATCGTACAGCTTGTTCAGCAGCTAAACGATGCATTTGACATAGAAATTGGTGCCGAAAACATTGTTCCGGAAAACTTCAATTCAGCAGAAGCAATCTGGAATATGGTACAGAAGCTACAGGACTAACGCACCGGGTTTAGCGTGATAAAAAAACATATAGCCTGCATCATAACCTTATTCGCATCAGCCCTCCTCGTGCTTACAGGTGTCTTTAATTCCTGCAATTCAGCTTTTTATGACATTGCATTAAAATTCAAAGACGGATTTTTGCCAAGCGCGGACGGGGGAAAAGGCAAGCAGGTTGTCCAGATAGACATTAACGAAAGCGCGATAGGCCAACTGCCCCAAGGAATAAATGCATGGGAAAACCTTGCGCAGATTTTTTCATATTTAAATGAAGAAAACACAGGCATTTTTCTTCCGACATTTTTTGCAGAAAATGCACCGGCAAGTCCCAAGCGTAAAATCCTGGGGCAAATGCAAATGAGCAGCTGCGTAGTCTTACCGGCAGAACCTGTTCCGAACGAAGTCATCCCCTACCTTAGCCAAGACATTTCCTTAGCCCAAAAAAAGGCAATAGAAAAACACTTGTGCTACCCGCGTGTTCTTAACGGACAAAAAATTGCAAAAGCGGAACGCCTTGTTATTCCTTCCGATGAATTCAGCCGCTTTGCAAGCACCATTGCTTTTGTATGTACCCCGCAGGACACGGACAAAGACGGTGTGCTTAGAAGGATGAACGTTTTTTATGCATACAGTGACGGCTACATTCCAAGCTTTGCCTTTGCAGCCGCATCAAAAATACTTGGCATAAAACAAGACACAATTGTACTTGACTGCGGAAACAAACTGACTTTTTCTTGCGAAGACGGAAGCGAATACAAAATTCCTGTTGACGGCGAGGGAAGAATCCTAATTCCATACACTTCAAAAGATCTTTTCTCAAAGATAAATTTTGAATATTTCTCGCAAGCATTTTCGGACGCAGACCTTTCCTACCAAATAAACTCCCTGTTAAAAGGAAAAACGGCGGTCATAACAGACTCCACTTTTGAACGCTCCCGTAGCGCACAAAACTTTTTTCTTTCTCCGCTCGGAAGCACAATCACGGAAAACTCGGCAGAGCTTTGCCTCTTGAACGCTTTCTTGGAAAACTCTTTCTTTGGAATATACCCTGTCTACGCTAAATATGCAATTTTGTTTTTTACGGTATGCATAATATTTTTTGCCTCCCTTTCGCGCAGAAAACTTACCTTCTTTTTAGCCTGCATATTTTTAATCATCTTAATAGCGGCAGCGGAACTTTTTATTTTTGTCTACATGAATATTGCCCCTTGGATAGCAGGCCCAATACCTGTCATCCTTGCCGGATTTATTTTTGAACTAATCAGGAGAAGTTTATGATTGATGATTCGCAGATTTACCAGATGATTCAAACCGCACTAAAAATGAGGGAACGCTCTTACAGCCCCTATTCCCACTATGCGGTTGGAACAGCTTTGCTAACAAAAGACGGCCAGATTTTTGGCGGTTGCAACATAGAAAACATTGCCTTTGGGCCAAGCGTATGTGCCGAACGCACCTCTTTCTTTAAGGCCATAAGCGACGGTCACAAAGAATTTGTTGGCATTGCTATTGCAGGCGGACCTGCGGGAAAGGAACCGCTTGAATATTGCACGCCATGCGGTGTTTGCCGCCAAGTTATGGCAGAATTTTGCCATGAAGATTTTTCTATTATAATGGCAAAAACAGACAGCGATTATAAAATCAAGACTCTGGGAGAATTGCTCCCAGACAGTTTTTCTCCAAAGGGACAAGTTGGCACACAAAGCCAAGAAGTGTCTGAAGAAGAAAAAGAAGAATAGCAAAAAAAAAGACTTGTCCGAAAAGCAAAGCCTCTTTCCGGGCAAGTCTAATTTTTTAGCACCAATAATTTTAGTTCAAGCCAAGCCAAGGCCAGAAGTCCGGGTCTTCCTGACCAATCCTCCAGAAGCCTATGCGGGTAACGCCTTTTTCCTGGTACATGCGGGCCCTTTTAACAAGCGAATAGGTGTCGTCAAAGTAGCCTGTTACGTGAACCGTTGCGTCAAATTCAAAATGAGGAATTCCGTTTGCTGAATCACGGTCTACGTTCGTAATGTTTTTTTCTCCAAGGATACGGTTAACGCTTTTGAAGATCCAAGCCTTGCTGTAGGAAGTGTCCTGCCAGCTGCGACCATAGAAGGGCAGTCCCATAATCAGCTTTTTGTTGGGAAGTGTCTTTACGCAGTAGTCGGCAACGCGGCTGCACCATTCAATACTTGCAACAGGGCCGGGTTTACTTGTTGACCAGTGTTCATCGTAGGCCATAACAAGGATGCGGTCTACGAGAGGCTCTATTTCCTTGTAGGGATAAATGTCGTCTACAATATCCTTTGTGCGGGCTGCAAGGGCAACCGTAAGCCACTTTTCCTGACCGATTCTTTTTCTAATGTCCCTAAGGAAGGTCTGGTAGTGCTTTCTGTCGCGGTAGGGAACATTCTCAAAGTCAATCTGAATTCCGTCGTAATCCTTGGCGGCAGTTTCTATTACGTTCAAAAGCCTGTTGCGGCAGCCAAAATCAGGGTTCAAGACCATGTGGGTAAGCGCGCGTCCCCATGATGTAAAGACAAGGTGCTTCCTTCCCTTAAAATTCTTTATCTTCTTGATGTCTGGAATTGCGGAAGCCTCACCGTAGCTGTTTATATCAACGCTAAAATAGCAGAGGTCTGTGAGCGGCATTGTTGCAGGGTCAAACTTCTGCTCTTCATCCTGCATAACGTAGCCCCACACCTCGTGGAATTTTACTGGACTTCCACCGGGACTTTCCTTTACGTAAGAACTCTTTATCTTTGGATTTTGAATCACTGTAATGGGAACAGCTTCCGGCTTCTTTTCGCCAGACTTGGGCTCTGAACCTGGAATTGTAACATTTGCGTTTACTTCCGGCTGGGCTTTCTCCTTTTTTCCCCCTGCAAAAACAGACGATACCATAATCAGGAAAATTGCAGAGAAAGAAAACACTGCAAAGACAAGTCGCTTTTTCAAAATAGAACTCCTTTTTTTGGCTTACCAAAAAGCCACGTTTATTTTATCATTCACTTTTTTAAAACCACAATTAAACATTAGGGAATGTGAATTACTTCACGGGGCTTGCTTCCGTTTGCAGGGCCAACAATTCCCCTCTCTTCCATCTGCTCAACAAGACGGGCTGCCCTGTTGTAGCCAATTTTTAGCCTGCGCTGAATGTAGCTTGCACTTGCCTTTCCCGCCTGAACAACTATGTCCAAAGCCTTTTCGTAAAGAGGATCTTCCCCTTCTTCGCCAAACAAAGACATCTGTCCGTCATCTTCATCGTCTTCATCAACAAAGATTTCGTCGTCTATGTATTCGGGCTCTCCCCATTCCTTTACGGCACCAACAACATTTTCAACTTCCTGGTCGCTAACAAATGTTCCCTGAATGCGCTTGGGGAATGGATCTGTTGCGCTGGCATAGAGCATGTCTCCCTTGCCAAGAAGCTTTTCTGCGCCAACCTGGTCTATGATAATGCGGCTGTCTGTTTTGCTTGCAACCATAAAGGCTATCCTGCTTGGGATGTTTGCCTTGATAAGCCCCGTAATTACATCGATTGAAGGGCGCTGGGTAGCAAGAACAAGGTGAATTCCAACGGCACGGCTCATTGCAGCAAGACGGGCAATAACTGCTTCCAGCTGCTTGCCGGTTGTGGCCATCAAGTCGGCAAATTCATCAATCACAACTATAAGATAAGGAAGCTTTTCCGTAGCAATGTGCCTTTCCGCAATTTTCTTGTTGTAGGTGGAAATATCGCGCACTTCCATGCCGTTCAAAAGCTCGTAGCGGCGTTCCATCTCGCAAAGACAATACTGGAGTGCCTGCAAAGCCTTCTTTGGTTCAGTGATTACAGGGGTCAGCAAATGAGGTATGTCGTTGTACAGCTTTAGCTCTACAATTTTTGGGTCAATAAGAATCATCTTTACGTCATTTGGCCCGCGCTTATAAAGCATGGAAAGAATCATGCTGTTTACGCAGACAGATTTTCCAGCCCCGGTTGAACCAGCAATAAGAAGGTGGGGGGTCTTTACAAGGTCTATTATCTGTGTTTCGCCCTGAATGTCTTTGCCAAGGATTACTGGTACGGCCATCTTTTTCCATTCGGGACGATCCTGTTCTATACATTCGCGGAAGGAAACGATTGACCTTTCTTTGTTAGGAACTTCTATGCCAACCGCACGCTTTCCCGGGATAGGGGCAACGATACGCACGGAACTTGCAGCCAGGCGCAATGCAATGTTGTCCTGCAGCGCAACAATCTTGCTAAGCTTTACACCGGGTGCAGGCAGCATTTCAAACATGGTAACGACAGGGCCTTTGCGGATTCCGGTTACCTCTGCCTTTATCTTGAATTCATCAAGGGTACCTTCAAGGTTGCGGGATGCGGCTTGGGTTTCTTCGTCTATAATCCAATAGGGATTGTCTGCATAAGCCGTAAGCAAATCCGTTGGTATCATGTAAGGGCCAGACTTGTGGCGCTTTGGCTGGGGAACACTTACCGGGCGGCTTCCGTATTCATCCGTAACAATGGCACGGTCTGTGGGAAGGCTGCTGCTTGCAAAAACAGGGGCCTCTTTTGCTTCGTCTTCTTCTACAAAAGTCTCCCTGTCGTAGTCATCATCCTGAACTGGCTCTTCGTCATATTCATCTTCTTCGTTGGAAAGCTCATCGCCGTCTTCCTGTTCAAAATACTCTGAATCTTGGGAAGCATCAAACATCTTGTCCAAATCTTCAATGTCACTTTCGTTTTCTGCGGAATCTATCTCTGCGGCAAGGTTACGGCGGTTGTTCTTTGAAAGCGATGAATCCTCTGCCCCTGCAAACCCACCGCTTGCTGTTGAAGCTTCGGCCTCTTCATCTTCATCGGACTGTCCATCTTCATCCGTAACAATTCCGTCTTCTTCCACCTGGGCTTTTACGTCATCATCCATCTTGGCAAAAACATCGTCCAGTGCAGAAAGCAGGGCACGGCCTTTGCGCGAAGGGGTAAGGTTGTGGACAACATCCTGTGTCTGGTGGGGCTGGGGAACTATCTCTTCCTCGTCCTTGGCTTCGTTTATAAATGTGCCTTTCTTTTCCAGTGAAGGATCAAATTCAAAGAAGGTGCTTTCGTCTTTTGCCTCTTCGTCCAGCACCTCTTCATCCTGCTCATCTTCATTCAGCTCTTGTCCGTCATCTTCTCCAAGCTCTGCCAAAAGGTCATCGTCATCAAAGCCTGTTTCATCTGCGGGTGCTTCTTCTGCCGCTTCGCCTGCACTTTCATCCAAGCCGTCCAAAGAATCATCCGCCTCATCCTCTTCCAGCTTGTCAACAGATTCTTCCATAGAAAGGGGCATGCCTGCATCATCAGATACAATTACGCGCTTAACAAAAACCTTTTCCGGCTTACCGCCCTCTTTTGCGGGGGTATAAAAGTCTCCGTCCTTCTCTATGTCTTCATTCTTTGCAGAAGCAGCCGGATTCTCCTCTTCAACAGGCCTTGAGTTCTGGCTAACGGTCTGGGCATTCTGGTCCACAGTCTCTGCAAATGCCTCTACAGTCTGGGCAGCAGCGGCATCATCAATGCGGATAACATTGGCCCCTGCCTCTTCTTCGGTATATTCAAAATCGTCCGGATTAATGTCATCCGGATCCACGGAATCGGCATCATCGTATTCAAAGCTGTCCGCAACATCAATGTCGTCATCAAATTCTGTTACATCTTCGCCTTCATCGCCAACTACAGTTGCATCTTCCTTCTTTTTCCTGTTTCCAAAAAAATCATCCAGGTCCACGTCTTCATCAGAACCATGGCGGGCAGCTTCCTGTTGCTTGCTCCTGTCTTCCAGGCGGGCAATATTGCGAATCTTATTGGCAGAATTCCTTATGAATTCATCAACCGAACTTCTCTGCGAACCGTTTCCATAGGAATCTGGGGCAACAGATGGGTCTTCAAACTGGTCGTCAAGTTCAATCTGGTCATACTCGGCTTCCTTCTGGCTCTGGTCAACCGAAGGCTGTCCGGTATAGGCATGGGCTTCCTTTGTCTGGGCATAGGCCTTGTAATTTTTATGGTTCTTGGCATACTTTGCTTCCAAAAGACTTGCAAAGACCAAAGTAACAAGGTACTCGGCAATAACCATAAAAGATGCAAAAGCAGTAATACCAACAACCGCCACAACCGCAAAAGCCCCGCTGTAGTTTTCAACAACAGAGCGGATCCACTTTTCGGCACCAACAATCGTAAAAAAGGGAACAAAACTTACCAAAAGGCACATTGCCCGCTGAACAGACCACCTGTAGTCAAGACAAAATGCCCCGGAAACAAAGAAGAAGGCCGGTATAAGCAGGGAAGAAAGACCAAATGCCCCCACTACAACGTGCCCCAGGGCAGACAAAAAGCCCTGCTGCTCAAGAGAAAGCGTTCCGTAATCAAAAAATGCCAGGAGTATACCTATAGAAAACAGTGCTGCCACTAAAAAAAGCGCAAAAGCCGCCAAAATAGAAGCAGTTTTTTCTTTATTTAAAAACTTATAGACCATTTACCCACCCAATCCATTTTATTATCGGATTTTTTTTTCAACAGTTAATTCCTAAAATCTCTATTTTTCTCTCTTCTGGAGCAGCTTTTTTGGTTCCACTGTGTCCGGCACTCCATGACCGTCCAGCTCCTCTTAAAACCCGCTTTCCAGGGTTCCGCGGGACCATCAAATGATAAACAAACAACACCATGGATGGTGCGTCATTTGTTAGCATAAAAAGCAGGTGAGTTTTCGCAGAAAACTCATGGTTAAAAATTGCATGGATGCAATTTTTAACCAACTGCCCTTCCAATCGGGGCTAGGCCTCTTTTGCAAAAGATTGTACACTTTGCCAAATCATGCTAAGATAAAAATATGGAAGCAAGGTATCTGCCAATTGGAATCCAAGATTTTGAAAAACTTCGCAGGGGAAACTATGTTTATGTAGACAAGACTCATTTTGTCTATGATCTTACGCGGACAAGCACACCCTACTTCTTAAGCCGCCCCCGCCGCTTTGGGAAGAGCCTTTTGCTTTCTACCCTTGAAGCCTACTTTCTTGGTAAAAGGGAACTTTTTACTGGTCTTGCAATAGAAAAGCTGGAGAAGGAGTGGACGCAGTATCCTGTCCTAAATATTAGCTTTGGGGCTGACAATTACCCGGATTTAGTAAGTTTAAAATCTGCAATAAACCTTATGCTTTGCAGATATGAAAAGATTTTCAATGTAGAAGTGACAGATGAGCGTTCTGCCCCTCGGCTTAATAATATTATTTTGGCTGCCTATGAACAGACAGGAAAGCAAGTTGTAATTCTTATTGACGAATACGACAAGCCCATTCTTGATGCACTCTACACAGAATACGAAGAACAGAACCGCCAGGAATTGCGCAGCTTCTACAGCCCCCTCAAGGACATGGACAGGTACATCCGCTTTTTGTTCATTACGGGAATAACAAAAGTAAGCCACATAAATATTTTTAGCGGACTCAACCAGCTTAACGACATAAGCCTGAACAAAAATTATTCTGCCTTGTGCGGTATTTCCGAATCAGAATTGGACGAATACTTTGTGCCAGAAATTGAGGCTCTTGCAAAGGAACAGGAGATGACTGTTTTAGAGGCAAAAGAAAAGCTTGCGGTAATGTATGACGGCTACCACTTTACCCATGACGTTGAAGGTGTCTACAATCCCTTCTGCCTTTTAAAGTGCTTTATGGAAAGAGACTTCGGCTCCTACTGGTTTGAAAGCGGAACACCTTCATTCCTTGTAAAGACCTTGCAGAACCAGCCGCTTGTGCTTTCTACAATAGTCAACGGGCGGAAGGCAAAGGAAGACCAGTTCAAGAACTACGACCCCGACTCAAATAACATGCTGCCCGTAATCTACCAGAGCGGTTACCTTACTATTAAGGGCTTTAACAAGGAAAGGCGGGTCTATACCCTGGACTTCCCCAACCGGGAGATTGAAGAGGGCTTCCTTAATGTCCTTCTAAAAAAATTCGTAAAGGTTCCTGATGACGACATGGGGCTTGCGGTTGACAACATCTGTGATGCCCTGGAAAAGAAAGACGTGGACAAAGTGCTTTCAATTATAAAAGCTGCAATCGCAGACCTACCGACAGTGGTAAAAAAAGACATGTGCGAAAACTACTACGAGTCGGTAACCCATCTTATCTTTAGGCTAACTGGCTTTAATGTGGTAAGCGAACTTCAGTCGGTTGCAGGGCGAAGTGACGTAATTGTTACAACGAAAGATTGTGTCTTCATCTTTGAGCTTAAGATGGACAGGGGGCGTGGCTTTGAGGATGTTGCAGAAGAAGCGCTTTCCCAGATTGACGCAAACGGTTATGCGGAGCGCTTTGCCGTAAGCGGAAAGTCAATGTGCAAGGTGGGCCTTGTATTTTCCAGTGA
>JAGCWT010000139.1 GCA_017961705.1 Treponema sp. | reverse complement strand
CGTCATAACCATCGCCGTCAAAGTCCATGCTTAGCGTGCCAAAGAGGGTTTCGTCGCTTTTGAGTGGAACAAGGGAAGACACTCCTTCTTCCGTGCCAATCTGGAGCTCTTCCTGAGTTTCATCCTCCACCTGCTTTTGCACCTGGGGAATGACTATCTTGGACACGGCAGTTTCTTTCTTTTCCAAGGAAAAATACTGCTCGTGTATTACAAAGAGGGCGATCGTTGCTATGGCTACAATAAAAAGAACGGCTACTATGCGGTTTTTCATTTAGTCATGATACAAAACGGAGCGTAAAATTTCAAGACCGACATCGAGTTCCTTTTGGCTTATGTTGAGCGGTGGAACAAGGCGCAATGTATGCTCTCCTGCAGTGCTAAAGAGAAGTCCCTTTTCCAGGCACTTCTTTTCTATTTCCGCAGGGTTTATTCCGTCCTGCATCTGAACACCGGTCATAAGGCCTTTGCCGCGGATTTCCGTTACTTCCTTTATGTTCCATGAAGCGATGGTCTTTCTTGTGTACTCGCCCTTCTCCACTACGGAAGCAAGGAAAGACGGTGTGTTTACTGTGTTGAGCACAACCTGGGCCGCTGCGCATGCCAAGGGGTTACCGCCGAATGTTGACTGGTGGTCTCCCGCTGTATAGACATCTGCCGCCTTGTTGCGGAAAAGACAAGCCCCCATTGGAACTCCGCCTGCAATTCCCTTTGCCAGGGTAACAACATCCGCGTTTATGTCCAGCTGTTCGCTTGCAAGGAAGGTTCCTGTCCTGCCGATTCCAGTCTGAACTTCGTCGCACATTACAAGGGCTCCAGCTTCACGTGCTGCCTTTGCCGCTGCCTGTGCCCACTCCTTGTCCAGGGGAATGACTCCGCCTTCGCCCTGAACACATTCCATAAGGAGTGCGCAGGTGTTGGAGTCGAAAGCTTCTTTTAGGCCGTCAAAGTCATTGGCTTTGATTGTCCTGAAGCCGACCGGGTATGGAGCAAAACTTGCCGGATGGAATTTTTCCTGGCCGGTAGCCTTTATTGTTGCAAGGGTGCGTCCGTGGAAGGAGCGTTCAAGCGTTACGATTGTCTTTTTTGAATCACCGCCTGTAAGCTGGCCATACTTGCGTGCAAGCTTTATTGCAGCTTCATTTGCCTCTGCACCGCTGTTGCCAAAGAAAACTCCGCTGTAGCCTGTAGCTTTGAGAAGGGAGTCTGCATAGGCAACGCCAACGTCGCTTAGGAAATAGTTGCAGATGTGGATCTGCTTTGAAGCCTGCTTTGCTATTGCCTTAACAAGCGGTTTGTAGCCGTGGCCAAGGCAGTTTACCGCAATGCCTGAAAGGAAGTCGATGTATTTTTTGCCGTTTACGTCGGTAAGGGTAGAGCCCTTTCCGCTTTTGAATGTTATGTCGAATGAACCGTAATTGTTCAAAACCTTTTTGCTACCCATGTCTTTCTCCTGTAAAAAAACTTAGTATATCATAGTTCCAATACCGCGGTCGCTGAACATTTCTATAAGAAGTGAATGTGGAACTCGTCCGTCGATGATGTGGGTTCTTGGAACGCCGCCGTTTCGCGCAAGCATGCAGCATTCAATTTTTGGAATCATGCCGCCTGCAATCGTACCGTCATCTATAAAGCCCTGAACGTCTGCCAGGTGGATTCGCTGAATCAAAGAAGACGGATCGTTTATGTCCCGGAGCACACCGGGAACGTTGGTAAGCTGAACGAATTTTTCTGCCTTGAGCGCAACCGCAATCTTTGCTGCAGCTGTGTCTGCGTTTATGTTGTAGCGGTTGGTGTCACCAGTTTCGCCAAGGGCAACTGTTGAAACTACCGGGATAAAGCCCTGTGCTATAAGTGAAAGCAAAATCTCTGGGTTTACTTCCGTTACTTCGCCGACGAAGCCCAGGTCTGCACCGTCCTTGTCGATTTTCTTTGCACGTAGCAAGCCAGAGTCAACGCCGCTCAAGCCGACAGCCTTTCCGCCTTCCTGCAAAATCATGCCGACGATGTCTTTGTTAAGCTTGCCGGTAAGCACCATCTGAACAACTTCCATCGTTTCTGAGTCGGTGTAGCGAAGTCCATTGACGAACTTGCTTTCCTTGCCGATTTTATTGAGCATGTTGTTTATCTCTGGCCCGCCGCCGTGGACAAGAACCACGTGGATTCCAATCGTATTAAGAAGAACTATGTCTTCCATTACGTCTGCCTTGAGGTCTTCGTTGAGCATTGCGTTTCCGCCGTATTTTACGACGACGATTTTTCCGCACCAGTGCTTAAAGTAAGGGAGTGCCTGTACAAGCACGTCCGCCCAATGTTCGTTATCCAAGCGTGGATCTTCAATATTTTCTGCCATAGCCTTTTCCTGTAATCGGTATACTAGCTATATATAATCACAATTTTAAGTTTTAGTCCATGTGTCTAGAAAAAATCTATCAAGGGAAAAGAGTTTTGAATAATTAGAATCCAGGAGGGGGAAGTCTCCCCCTGCGGCCGCACTTCGTTGCGTCCTACCCTCTCTGCGGGCTCAATCGCCGCCCGCAACGCCCGCTAAAACTGAACTGAACAAAAGTATGGCAACTTTGCAAATTCTATCGTGTAAGGTTTTCAAGCGGAATGAGGTTTGGGGAAGTTGTAGCGTTTTCAAGACGCGCGTATTCTTCCATGACCGCAATCTGCTGGCGGGTAAGCTTTGTTGGAAGCTGCACGATTATCTTTACGTAAAGGTCGCCCTTTCTTGATGAATTTGTAAAAGGAACACCCTCGTCTTTTATGCGGAGGAGCTTTCCCTGTGTTGTGCCAGACGGAATCTTAAGGGTAATCTTTCTGCCGTCCAAAGTTGTAAGGTTTACGTCTGCACCCAAGGCAGCCTGACTCAAGCTGATTGGAAGTGCACAGTAAAGGTCGTTGCCGTCCCGCTCAAAGAAACGGTCCTGGCTTACATGTATTACGATGATAAGGTCGCCAGTAGAACCGCCGTTTGTACCAGCATTGCCAAGATGGGGAAGGGATATGCGCTTTCCGTCGTCAACGCCAGCCGGTATTGTGATTGTGACGCGCTTTTCCTTGTCCTGAAGACCTGTTCCACGGCATGCTGAGCAGGGCTTGTCGATTACAGTACCCTTGCCGCCGCAGGTTGGACATGTCTGCTGAACCGCAAAGAAGCCAGCGCTTCTTCTTACCTGGCCTGAGCCGCCGCAAGTACCACAGGTCTTTTTGCTGGAACCCGGGGCACCACCACTTCCGCCGCAGGAAGAACAAGTTTCCTTGTGGCTAAAGCGTATGTCTTTTTTGCAGCCGTAGACCGCATCCTTAAAGTCTATTTCCAAGTCGTAGAGAATGCTTGCACCGTCGTTGCTGTCCCTTCTTGAACGTGATGAACCACCAAAGCCGCCCATTCCGCCAAAGAGGTTTTCAAAAATGTCAGAGAAACCGCCACCGTCTCCGCCAAAGATGTCGCTAAAGTCGTGGAAGGCATGGCTGTAGCCCTGTCCTCCGCCACCGCCCATACCGTCAAGGCCTGCAAAACCGTACTGGTCGTAAATAGGCCTCTTCTGGTCATCGCTGAGCACTTCGTATGCTTCTGTAGCTTCCTTGAATTTGTCTTCCGCTTCCTTGTTGCCAGGGTTTCGGTCGGGGTGATATTTGATTGCCAGTTTGCGGTAAGCTTTTTTTATTGTTTCTTTGTCGGCACCTTTATCTATGCCTAAGACTTCATAATAATCACGTTTGTTAGCCATCTTCTTAATCCTAAAACTTTTCCGGAACAGTATATCAAATAAGCGTTTTTATTGGAAGACGGACAGCCTATGCCGCCGTGTAGGGGCCCGCCGCAGGCGGGTTGCCGCAGCCAGAACGAAGTGGCGGCAAGGCAATGAAGGCGAATGCCGGAACCCCGAAAGGGCGGTGGCGCAAAGGCATGACAGCGACTTCAAAAAGATATGGATGGTAGAGCAAAAGAGGCTACCATCCATATCAAAAAATAAATTCTCTTTTTTTCAGGCGCTTTTATTTGTCGTCGTGGACTTCGTACTGAACGTCGTCAGCGCTGCCCTTGTCGAACTTGCTGCCAGCGTTTGAAGAACCGGAGTTTGCACCTGCATCACCAGCACCTGCTCCCGGGTTTGCCCCAGCAGCTCCAGCGCCTGCACCTGCCTGTGCACCCTGGGCCTTGTAGATTTCTTCTGCAAGCTTATATGATGCCTGCTTAAGGCTCTCGGTCTTCTTCTTCATCTCTTCTATATTATTGGAAGCGATTGCGTCCTTAAGTTCCTTGATTGCAGCTTCGATCTTTGCCTTGTCGTCTGCAGAAATCTTGTCGCCGTAATCCTTGAGGGACTTTTCTGACTGGTAAACGAGGCTGTCTGCTTCATTCTTAGTCTCGACTTCTTCCTTCTTCTTTTTATCGCTCTCTGCGTTGGCTTCTGCATCTTTTACCATGCGGTTGATTTCTTCTTCGCTAAGACCAGATGAGTTCTGAATCTGAATCTTCTGCTCCTTGCCTGTTCCCAAATCCTTTGCAGAAACCTTTACGATACCGTTTGCATCGATGTCGAAGGTAACTTCAATCTGTGGAACGCCGCGTGGTGCCGGTGGAATGCCAACAAGGTCAAAGTTGCCAAGAGTGCGGTTCTGGCTGGCCATTTCGCGCTCACCCTGAAGAACGTGAATCGTAACAGCTGTCTGTCCGTCTGCAGCCGTAGAGAAGACCTGGCTCTTCTTTGTAGGAATGGTTGTGTTGCGGTTGATAAGACGTGTGAATACGCCGCCCATTGTCTCGATACCCAAAGAAAGAGGTGTTACGTCAAGAAGAAGAACATCCTTTACGTCTCCTGCAAGAACACCACCCTGGATTGCAGCACCGATTGCAACTGCTTCGTCCGGGTTAACGGAACGGCTACCCTCTTTACCGAAGATGCTCTTTACGATTTCCTGAACCTTAGGCATGCGGCTTGAACCACCAACAAGAAGAACTTCGTCAATCTTGTCTGCAGTAATCTCTGCATCCTTCATGGCCTTAAGACATGGCTCGCGTGTGGCTTCAAAAAGATCGTCGGTCATCTGCTCAAACTGTGCGCGTGTAAGGGACTTCTGCAAGTGCTTTGGTCCTGTTGCATCAGCTGTGATGAACGGAAGGTTGATGTCTGCGCTTGCCTGGTTTGAAAGAGAAATCTTTGCGTTCTCTGCTGCTTCACGGAGACGCTGCATAGCCATTGCATCACCGGAAAGATCAATTCCAGAATCTGCCTTGAACTGGTCAATGAGCCAGTTAACGATGCGGCGGTCCCAGTCATCACCACCAAGGTGTGTGTTTCCGTTTGTAGACTTTACTTCAAATACGCCGTCACCCAATTCAAGGATGGAAATATCGAATGTACCACCACCAAGGTCGTATACGGCGATTGTCTTTTCTGACTTCTGGTCCTTGTTAAAACCGAATGCCAAAGAAGCGGCTGTCGGTTCGTTGATGATTCTCTTTACGTCAAGGCCTGCAATCTTACCGGCATCCTTTGTTGCCTGGCGCTGGGCATCGTTAAAGTAGGCAGGAACTGTAATAACTGCTTCTGTAACAGTTTCGCCAAGATAGTCTTCTGCTGTCTTCTTCATCTTCTGAAGGATGAATGCAGAAATTTCCTGTGGGCTGTATTCCTTTGCGGAACCGTTTTCCTGAACTTCTACGCGGACGTCTGCACCGTGGTCCTTGATTGTATAGGGAAGCTTTGTTGCCTCTCCTTCAAGCTCTCCAAAGCGGTGGCCAATAAGGCGCTTTACGGAATATACCGTGTTCTTTGGGTTTGTTACCATCTGGTTCTTTGCGGGAAGACCTACGATGCGGTCACCCTTGGCGGTAAAGCCTACGATGGAAGGAGTTGTTCTTCCTCCCTCTGAATTCTGAATTACTACAGGCTCACCGTTTTCCATTACGGCAACACAAGAGTTTGTTGTTCCCAAGTCAATACCAATAATCTTTCCCATATCAAAAACCTCCGTTTGTTTTCAACAATACATGCAAGTTAGCGGACGAAGGCTACACACAGCCACTTCCACCAACAATTTATTCTATTTGTTTTCTGCTTCTGGCTCGCTTTCCGAAGCTTTGTTCTCTTCCTTTGCGGAATCAGCTTCTTCTTTTACAGAACCGTCTGGCATGCTTACCATAACTTTTGCGTGGCGGATTACCCTGTCCTTAAGCTTGTAGCCCTTAAGGTACACGGCCTTGAGCACCGGGGAAGCAACCGGGTCGTCCGACTTGCCGATAGCCTCGTGAATGTCCGGGTCAAAGGCATCACCTACAGCACCATAGGAAACAAGGTTGTACTTGTTCTCCAGCATGCTGACCATGGCTTTGTTTATCATGGTAACTCCGTCTGCTATGGTCTTTGGGTCTGTTGCAGATGAAGCAGCCTCAACCGTGCGGTCAAAGTTGTCCAGGCTTTCCAACAGGTCCTTCAAAAGGCTTGTGTTTGCATAGTCGTAAGCGTCCTGTTTTTCCTGAATGGTGCGCTTGCGGTAATTGTCAAAGTCTGCCGCCTTGCGAAGAAGCTGGTCCTTAAGATCTGCATTGGCCTTTGTAAGCTCTTCAACCTGATCCTGCAAAGTCTTAATTTTGTCTGAATCAGTTGCATTTTCTGCCGTTTTTTCTGACTTTTCCCCTTCTTCCGGGGAAGATTTTTCGGCAGATGCATCTTTTTCGGATGATTCCTTGGAAGATTTTTCCGCTTCCTTGGACTGAACAGCCTCTTTTTCTTCAGTGTTATTCTCTTTGTTTTCCTTGCTCATTACACTGTCCTTTCCGTTTTCCATTATTATTTGAAAAAATACTAAATTTCACAAAGAAACGTCAAGAAATTTATGGATTTTTTTAGAAAATATTGGCAAGATTTCCAATTTTTTTTG
>JAGCWT010000138.1 GCA_017961705.1 Treponema sp. | reverse complement strand
CTGCACGACATTGGAAAGATTAAGATTTCCGACGCAATTTTGAACAAGCCCGGCAAGCTGACCGAAGAAGAGTTTGAAGTGATGAAGACGCACACAACGGAGGGCATGAAGATTCTTTCCAAAACCCTTCTTAGCACGACAGGTAGCGGCTACCTAAAGGAATCCATAGACATGGCTTGGTGCCACCACGAATGGTGGAACGGCAAGGGCTACCCCCGCGGACTAAAGGGAGAAGACATTCCGCTTTCCGCTCGGATTATGGCTGTTGCGGACGTGTTTGACGCACTTCTTTCCAGACGCAGTTACAAGGAGCCAATTCCCTTTGACAGGGCAATCGAAATTGTAAAAAATGAATCCGGCACCCACTTTGACCCTTTGGTTGTGGCGGCATTTCTTAACACGGCAGACTTTCTTAGGGATGCGCTAGAATTTATCCTTAAGGACGGCAGGTGATTTTTTCTTTTTTCTTTTTTGGAGCATATTTCTTTTTAGGACAAATCTTTTTTACCGCTAAGCACTAGGCCTCTTGTTACGGGCTTTCCGGGGTTCCGCGCTAACCGCGCTCCATTGCCTGGTGGGTCCCCCCCCTTCGACTTGGTTCGACTATCCTCAACAACGTGGTTCGACTGCGCTCACCAACCTACGCTCAGAAACCGCACCCACCAGGCAACTTGCGCCCCTCCAATCCCGGCTAGGCTTTTTTATGCAAAGGAAGTTTGCTAACAGGGCGCGTTATTTGTTTGCAGAAAAATCTGGTGGGCATTCGCAGAAAAACTCATGGTAAAAAAAACTCACGATAAAAAAAAACGCATTTGCTAAACAAAAGGCAGAGTGGTATATTATTAGTGCAAAAAAAATATACAAGCAAACAAAGGAGCTTTTTATGATTAAGAAAATTTCAGCACTGACACTTATGACTATTTTTGCCTTACCACTATCTTTTTCCGCAGAAATAACCATTCCCATGGCAAATGGAAAAGATTCAACGGTAGGTTCTACATGTATTATAGAAAACTACGAAGGCAAATACGCAGACATGGGAAGCAAGTTTAGCATGGTGGACGCAAACAAAGACGGCTACATGGATCTTTTGGAATGCGACATGGAAAATAGCGGTGCATACAATACAGCCTACAACCTATACATATACAACCCAAAGGCAAAAGTCTTTGATGAAGCCCGCAGTTTTTACAACATTGGCATAGAAAAAGACGGAACAATAACTGAATATTTTAAGGGCAGGGGTTTGGGCGACTGTGGCAGCACTACAATCTGGAAGTGGAACGGCCAAAAATACACAGAAGTTTCAAGTGAGGTCTTTTTTATTCTTGACGACGTTTATTACAGTCTGTACACAGAATTCTCTGCAAACGGAAAAGAGTCTGTAAAGTATTACAAAGAAATATCTGGCAAAAAGATTGCCATATCCGAAAAAGAATACAATAAAGCCCAGAATAAGTTTGGTAATTAGGCTCCATCCCGAGTTGACAGCAGGAATTTTTGTTTTATACTAATATTAAGAAATACAAACTATAAGGAGCCTCTTATGATGAAGAAATTAATTTCACTTGCAGTTGCCATCTCTTTTGCCCTACCCCTGTGTTTTGCAGACAAGCTGAACATTCCTGATGGCAAGGGAAATTATAAAACTATAGAAGGGGACGAAATTGACCTCATAGACTTGACCAATGACGGATATCTTGACATAAAGGTATGCGTCCCGGCAGATCTTTACGCAGACGGATTTGATTACCTCTTGTATGTATACAACCCAGCAAAAAAAACTTTTGTAGAGGGCGGACGCCTTTCAAATGTTAAAATTGGTAACGATGGAACTATAAGCTCGACAAATTATGCCAACAGAGCTGGAACTATCGGATGCAGAACAGAAAGAAAATGGAACGGAAAAAAATTTGCCGTATCATCCAGCGAAGAATGGGTGGAATCTGAACCTAATATGTATTACCATTGCATCAGCTACGACACGAACGGCAACGAAATCAAAGACACCTATTACAAAGAAGTCAATGGAAAAAGGACAGAATGCACAAAGGCAGAATATGAAAAAAAACGCGGCTGGTAAAATATAGCCATTTTTTCTTTTTCTTGCCAAGCAGCATGGGGCTGTCCAAAAACTATTGTCATGCTGAACACGGTTGCTTGCAACCAATTTCAGCATCTACGTTGCATATAGCGTAGAGATTCCGAAACGAGTTCGGAATGACACTGTGCAACGAATTCATTGGACAGCCTAAAACCCTAAAAAATCCATGGAGGGATTTTTGCCTCGTACTTGCCAACCAATAATGAGCCATGGAGGGCGGCTTAGCGCATGCAGAAGTGCAACGCGCTTCTGCAATCCCCGGAAAATCCACGGAGGGATTTTTGCCTCGTACTTGCCAACCAGTAAAGAGCCATGGATGGCGGCTTAGCGCATGCAGAAGTGCGTAGCAATTCTGCAATCCCTAAAAAATCCACGGAGGGATTTTTGCCTCGTACTTGCCAACCAGTAAAGAGCCACGGAGGGCGACTTAGCAACTTGCAGAAGTGCGAAGCGCTTCTGCAATCCCGAGAAAATCCATGGAGGGATTTTCTCGGGCGACATACGCGGGATTGGAAGGGCCGCCGCAGGCGGTTGCCGCAAGGCAATGGAGGCGAAAGCCGGCACCCTGGAAAGCCCGTGGCGCAGAGGCATGTTCAGCCGAATTAGCCAAAGAGTAAAATGGTAGAGCAGTAAAAAGCACCGTCCATAAAAATACCATTCAAAAAAGTCATAGTTCACAAATTTTTACCTACAGTTGCCATAAGTGCACAATTCCGTTATACTAATAAGACTAAATGCCGAAAATACCGTCTTGTGCGGGAATCAATATATATAAGGAAGAGTTTTTGCACTACACAAACAGCATGACACTTCCACAGGAACACAGATGAATTTCACAGAATTTTCGCTGCATGAAAAGCTGCAGCAGGGAATCGCCGGAGCAGGTTACGTTGAATGCACTCCGGTTCAGGAGCAGGTGCTCAAGAATTCCCTTGAAGGCCGCGACTTGTATGTTCAGTCGCAGACTGGTACTGGTAAGACAGCCGCTTACCTTGTTTCTATAATACAGCAAATGCTAAGCCGCCAGGACGTTGCGGGAAAGAAAGCCCTCGTCATGGTTCCCACCAGGGAGCTTGCGGTTCAGGTTCAGGAAGAAGCAGAAAAGCTTTGCTCAGCAACAGAATTGGTATGCTCAAGTTTTTACGGCGGAGTTGGCTACGACAAGCAGGTTGCAGCACTAAAAAAAGGCGTAGACATAATGATTGGCACCCCGGGACGCGTTATTGACCTTCACGAGGGTGGCCAGATGGATCTTAGCAGCGTGGCATTCCTTTGCATAGACGAGGCAGACCGCATGTTTGACATGGGCTTCTACCCCGATCTTCGCACGCTAATCAAAGTTCTTCCCGCAGCAGAAAAAAGGCAGACCATGCTCTTTAGCGCAACCCTCAACAGCTACGTAAAGAACCTTGCCTGGGAATACACAAGGAACCCCGCAGAAATTACAATCGCAGCAGACAACATTACGGTTGACGAAATAGACCAGGAACTTCTCCACGTCTCAAGCGAAAGCAAGATGAAGCTTCTTACAGGCATCATCGCCTCAGAAAAACCGGAAAGCCTCATCATCTTCTGCAACACAAAGCGCACATGCGAAGTGGTGGCAAAGAGGTTAAAAATCAACGGTACACAGGCAGACTACATCATTGGAGACCTACCCCAGAAAGCACGCCTCCGCATAATGGACGACTTTAAAGCCGGCAAGATAAAGTGCCTTGTTGCAACAGACGTAGCGGCACGCGGAATAGACGTTAACGACCTTGCAATGGTAATCAACTACGACCTTCCCAACGAAGCGGAAAACTACGTGCACAGAATTGGCCGTACCGCAAGAGCCGGAAAGTCCGGAAAGGCATACACATTCTGCTCAGAACAGGACGTTTATTCACTGCCGGCAATTGAACGCTACATAGAAAAGCAGATTCCAGCCCGCGTTGCAGAAGAATCCATGCTGGGCGAAGACAAATCCGAGGGCATGTACATCCGCACGGAAAACTACCACGAAGACTACAACGACAAGAGCGAATTTGGCAGAAGAAGGCAGGCTGAATACGAGCGCAGCGGCCGCGGAAGAAGAGGCAGGCACGGTGAAGGCTCCGGCAGAACAAGGGGTGAGCGCGGAAAGGGACGCTACTCCAAGGGCAACAAGGAAGCCTCACGCGAATACAAGAGGGACCGCCGCGTATTCAATGCGGAAGAAGAAGCAATGCTTGCAACCATGTCAATGGATGAGCGCATGAAGCTCTACAAAGAAAAGTTTGCATCCTCATCAAAAACAGCCGCAGCTTCTGGCAAACAAGCCGCAGGCAAACAGTCCACTGGCAAACAGGCAGCTGGCAAGCAGGCAGGTGCAAAGGGCAAGAAAGCATCCGGCAAGGGAAAGAAGTCCTACAAGGATTCTTCACGCACAAAGCAGTACTCTGCAAAGAATGAATATTCCGGCAAGAACAAGCAGTCTTCTGCAAAGGAAGCATCAGGCAAAAAGCGCGGCATCTTTGGCAGAATAAAATCACTGTTCAGCAAAAAATAAGAGGTTTTACAATTGATTACAATTTCTGACGTTACATTAAAATTCAGCGAAAAACCGCTGTTCAAAGACGTAAATTTAAAGTTCGTAAAGGGCAACTGCTACGGCATCATCGGAGCGAACGGTGCGGGAAAGTCAACCTTCCTAAAGGTGCTTTCTGGAGAACTGGAGCATGACTCTGGCGAAATCTCAATCACCACCGGTGAACGCATGGCAAAGCTTACCCAGGACCACTTTGCCTTTGACCAATACTCGGTAAAAGAAACCGTAATGATGGGCTACCCAAAGCTCTATCAGCTTGGAAAAGACAAGGATGCCATCTACGAAAAACCGGACTTTTCCGAAGAAGACGGAATCAAAGCCGCAGAAATGGAAGCGGAATTTGGTGAGCTGGGCGGCTACGAAGCAGAAAACCAGATTGAACAGATGCTCTCTGGCCTTGGACTAGAAGAAGAATTCCACGACAAGATGATGAGCGACTTGGACGAAGGCCAGAAGGTCCGCGTACTCTTGGCACAAACACTATTCGGAAGCCCGGACATCCTGCTTTTCGACGAACCTACAAACGGTCTTGACCTCGAAAGCAACTCATGGCTGCAAAACTTTCTTATCGAATTCCCCAACATAGTAATAGTCGTAAGCCACGACCGCCACTTCCTTAACGCAGTCTGCACCTACATCTGCGACATCGACTACGGCAAAATCACCCAGTTCACCGGAAACTACGACTTCTGGTACCAGATGAGCCAGATCATGCAGAAGCAGGCCAAAGACGAAAAGAAAAAGCGCGAAGACAAAATGGCAGAACTCAAAAGCTTTATCCAGCGCTTTGCAAGCAACGTCTCAAAGGCAGGCCAGGCATCCAGCCGCAAAAAGGTCTTGGAAAAGCTGGAACTGGAAGAGCTTCCGGTTACAAGCCGCAAGTTCCCCTACGTCCACTTCCAGAGCGACCGCGAAATTGGAAACTTCGTTCTAACCGCAGAACACCTTTCCTCAAAAGACAGCGAAGGTGCAGTCCTCCTGAACGACTTCTCCATCACAATCCACCCCGGCGAAAAAGTTGCATTCGTTGGAATGGAGCACAACTCAATCACATCCTTCTTTGACATAATCTCCGGAACGCAAAAGTGCGAAGGGGCAAACATCAACTGGGGTCAGACCACAAGCCACTCCTACATGGGACGCGACAACAACGCCTACTTCAACAACGACATGAACATAACCGAGTGGCTCAAGCAGTACTCAAAGGAACAGGACGACGCCTATGTGCGCGGCTTCTTGGGCAGGATGCTCTTTAGCGGAGACGAAAGCCTTAAAAAAGTAAAAGTCCTCTCCGGTGGCGAAAAGGTTCGCTGCATGCTTTCAAAAATGATGCTCTCGGGCGCAAACGTCCTCATTCTGGACGACCCAACCAACCACCTGGACCTCGAATCAATCGAAAGCCTTAACGAAGGTCTCGTGCGCTTCCCCGGAGTTGTAATCTTCTCCAGCCACGACCACGAATTCATCAGCACAATCGCAAACCGCATAATCGAAATTACCCCAAAGGGCGTAATCGACCGCATGATGAACTTTGACGACTACCTCAAGGACGAGCAGGTAAAGCAGATGCGCAAGGACTTCTACGCCGGCAGCAAGAAAAAAATCAGAATCTAGCAAACACACGTCATTCTCGGGCTTAACCATACACGTCATTCTCGGGCTTGACCATACACGTCATTCTCGGGCTTGACCCGGGAATCTTTTTCTACGGTTCTTTTTTATTTTTGCGGCACTTGCTTTTCGTTACAAGCGTTTTGTAAAAAAAGCAAGTGTGCCATTTTTTATGGGCTTTCCGGGGTTCCGCGGGACCCTACCCGCTCCATTGCTCCACTTCATTCCGCAACGGCTGCGCCGCCCCTCCAATCCCTGCCGTGCTTGATATAGCAACAGTATCTTGCCCCAACCCCTACCGCACCCTTGTTCTGAAAAAATCCCTCCGTGGATTTTCCCAGAAATCGGATATTTGCTGTGCAAACCTCCGGGCTGCTAATACGCGCCTCCATGCGCTTTTTAAATTCATACCAAGAAAGAAGTGCCTTAAAAAAAATATGCAAAAAACCACGGCAACCCGCTTGACACAAAACATGCTTTTGTGCTAAGATTACAACATCACGGTGGCGTAGTCCAGTCGGTAGAACAACGGACTCATATTCCGTATGTCACAGGTTCGATCCCTGTCGCCACTATGAAACACAAGGCCTTGCAATTCGCAAGGTCTTTTTTGTTTTACAAGCTTCAATATAATTTTAAAAAACGGAGAAGAAAATGAAAAAGTTACTGCTTACCCTAGCCCTTTCCCTAGCAACATCACTTTGCTTTGCCCAGGGCAAAAACTACGTAAACGAAAGGTTCGAAAAACTAGACAAAGAAGAACAGTTTGAATCCATCATAAAAGAAATAGAAGAGAACAGCCAAGAACCCTACTCTGTAAGCGACTACTTCTATCTGGGACTGGCAAATTTCAGGATGGAAAAAGATGACGAGGCACAAAAATATTTTAAGCTGGCAATCCAAGAAGACCCAACTTTTTTACGCCCCTATTACTATCTTGCGGGAAGTTTTCTCTACACAGAAAAATACGAGGATGCAATCGCAAACTACAATAAATGCATTGAACTGGACAAAAACTTTTCAAGCGCATACAAAATGCTCGGCATGATTTACGAAATGCAGGATGACTACCCAAGTGCACTGGAAAATTTTACCAAGTCCTACGAGCTGGAAAAAACACCCGAATCAACTTACCAAATGGCTTACACCCTCTACAAATTGAATGACTACAAAAAAGCAAAGCCCTATGTAGAATCCTATTTGGAATACGACAAGGATTCATTTTCCATGACCAACATCATGATTCTAATTCTTTATTCAAATGGGGAATACGAAAAGGCTTCAACATACGAAAAACAAATCCGCAAAATTTGGGAAACCACAAGCGATGAAAGCATAAAAAAGCAGCCGTTCTTTATCATATATTCATTCAACTACAATGGCTACGACATAGACGTCTACGAAAAGTTTGACCAAAGCGGCAAATTCTACTACCCATTAACATGCAATGTCTGTTCCAACGGAAAAGTCATAAAGACAGTCAACCTTGAATATGATGCCATCACAGAAGAATTTGGCACACCCTATTTATTGGGAATGGATGAAATAGAAAGCGAAACCCACTACACAATGAATATTGGCTTTGATGAATTCCCGGACTTCCCTGTTTTTATCAAGTACGTAAAGCTTGTCCTGGACGGCAAGGTGAATGTAGGCGCATCAAGCACAAGAGTAAAGTAAAGCAAAATGAAGCAAAAGATAACCATTCTATTCATAATTTTAGCAATATTCATGGCAAGGGCCTTTTCAACAGAACAAGAGCCGGACATACTCAACTTCCAAGAGCAGAAGCTCCGCCTGCAAACAGGATGGGGCAATCCGTCTCCCTTAGAAACATATTTTCTTCAGAACAATAAAAACTCCCCCTTCAGAATGCTTTCCTCGGCAAACTACAGGGGCTTCATAGCAACATGGAAAATAGAAAAAGACAAGCTCTACCTGACTTATATTGACAATGAAAAATCAAAGAAAAACCAGATGTACAAAGTCTTTGGCAAAAAGGGCAAGGAAGCAGTTTTTGCAGACTGGTTTTCTGGAGTAATTGTAGCCGACAATTTTTCTTTTCTGGAAGTAGACGATAATGGAAAAATCAAAAACCTGGACAGCTCATTTTCCTATTATATATACGTAAGAAAAGGATTTGTTCAAAACTACGAAAAAATTCCAATCTTCGAATTAGCAAACAAAAACAAAGAGAAAAATCCCAAAACACAGGAAATGCTTTCCCTAAACCAAAGGTATATCTCCTACTATTTTAGACTATGGAGTGACGATTCCATTTCCTACAAAAATCAGGAAGGAAGGCTTACAAGAAAAGAAGGCACAAGCCCAATATTATCCTATTATTCAGAAGACAATCTTTTGTGGCCCTACAATTGGGAGAACAAAGAAAAATCAGGGGCACCGCATTGCACATGGAATGTGGCAGACAAGAAAATCTACCTTACGGATATTACATTGCATACAGGAACCAGATTTGCCGGGCCAGACAAAACAACAATTCCCCTGTCTGAATTATTCAAAGACGCAAACACAAAAAATGGACATTTTGCAGACTGGCTTAACGGAATATTTATAATCCAATATGGACACGATGTAGAAGAAGGGTTTTACACCCGCTTCGAAGCAAGCGAAAACATCCTCATAAGCGTAAAAAACGGAATCATCGTAAAAGAATATGCCCTGGGAAAAAACTTTGACTTTTCCAACAGGCAAAAACAATACCCGCCAGAAATCGAAGCCCTGCTAAAACAGTGGTAAGATTTTCCGCAAAAAGGCAGCAAAAAAAAATGGAAGTTCAAATTATAAACGAATTAGCCCAAAAAAGCATAGACCAAATAAAACATACCATCACTTGTGCTGAGCCCCACAAATACGAAGCAATCAAGGCACTCGCAAAAATAAACACAGACGAATCAAGAAAAACTTTGCGCAGTTTACTTTTACTTGATGATGCCTACATAAAAAGATTCGTCCTGGAAGAACTGGGCAACATAGAAAGCAAAGAAAATCTTGCCGGCATCATAAGCAACATCGCAAAAGACAAAAATGAATTCCTTACCCGCACTTCTCTATCCATAATAGAAAAGCAGGGCATTACCGAATTGCATGATTTTGTAACGGAAAAGCTAAAGTCTCAAAACCTGCTCACAGTCGGCTATGCCCTTAGCGCAATAGATCAAGTCTGGAGCGATGATGATTTTACTGCCATCATGGAGCTTAGCAAAAAAGAACAAAATCAAGAAATCAAAAAGAAATGCTACGAGGTTCTTTGCAAGCACGCAACCCCTTCCAACTGGCAGTCTGTTTACAAGCTAATACGCACAAACAAAATCCCGCAAATCCGCTTATTGGCATGCAGGCTGCTATTAGATAATTTTTCCGATGAATTTATGAGCGACATTCAAGCCTTTGCAAAAGATAAAGACGGGCACATCCGTAAGCTGGCAGCAAATTATCTAAAAGAAATCATTTAGGCATAAAAAAACTGTCCCAAAACAAAAGCTTCAGGACAGTCTTATTAGAAGTTCATCATCTATTAGTACACGCTAAGAATCTTCTGCAGCGTATCCTTTCCAATAATCCTCATAAAGTTTGCAAGACGTGGTCCCTGATCCTTTCCGATAAGGGCATGGTACATTGCTGTAAAGAGTGCCTTTGACTCAAGGCCAAGCGATGTTGCAAGGTCGTACATTTCCTGCTGGCAGTCCTTGTCTGTAGCGTAAGTGCCAACCTTTGGAACAATCTGGTCGCGAACCTTCTTTACGGCATCAAGCATTGCACCGGTAATGTCTTCGGCTTTGCTTCCGTCCGTGCGCAGGGCAAACTTAAAGTCTTCCGGTGCACACTCTGTTACCCAGTACCAGGCACATTCACAGCGGCGGCGAAGGCATGCTTCCTGCTCAGGCTTTACGTCTCCCAAAGACTTAATTACTGCATCAATGTTTCCAGAATAAGTCTGCAGCAAAGTTGTAAGCTGCCTAAATGGAACCTGGTAAGGCATTACGCTGGGCATTCCGTCAATCTGTGAAAGCTCGTAGACCCTCTTTTCCTGAAGCAAAAGGTTGTCGCTCTTTGCCTTGTCAATTCCCCATGCAATGCGTTCAGTGCGGTCGTATGCTTCGTACATTGTAATAACGTCAAGGTCAAAGCTGATTGAAAATTCATGGTCAACCTTGTTAACGGCAAAAATGTAGCGCAAAACTTCCGGCTGGTAAACGGTAAGGGCATCCACAAGAGAAATTACCTTACCCTTGGAAGAAGACATCTTTCCGGGAACGCCCTTAAGCTTTACAAAGTCATACTTCATGGTAACCGGTGCATCCCAGCCGTAGACCTTTTTGCTTACAAGCTTTGCTGTGTCGTAAGATCCGCCTGGAGAGATGTGGTCCTTTCCGCCCGGCTCAAAGACAACCTTTTCTTCGTTCCATCTCATTGGCCAGTCAACGCGCCAGCCAAGCTTTATGTTGCCGCAAGATCGGAGGTCAACAGTCTCTTCGTTACCGCAAGCCTTGCACTTGTATGTTACGCCGTACTCACCGTCGTAGCTTACAATTTCCGTCTCGTCCTTGTTGCACTTTGAACAGAAGGCGGCAATTGGCCAGTAAACGTCGCTGTCCTTCATCTTGTGCTCGTCGTCGCGGTAGCAGTTAAGGCACCATTTAATAAGATCCTTGTTCTGCAGGGCCTTTTTCATGCCCTCTGCATAGCGGCTGCTTCTGTAGCGTGAAGCCTGGTACAAGAATTCCGGATGAATACCAACGCGAGGAAGCTCGTTCTCTATGTCCTTCTCGTGGTGGCGGGCATAGTTTTCGTCGCGGTCAAAAGTGTCCGGCACAAGGGTAATCGGATAGCGCAGGTATTTTTCTAGCACCTCGGGCTTTGGCATGTTGCCAGGTACCTTGCGGAATACGTCGTAGTCGTCCCATGAATAAATAAAGCGCACGTTCTTGCCCCTGTCGCGGAGGGCGCGCACAATCAAGTCAACAGTGATAATCTCGCGGAAGTTTCCAATGTGTACGGTTCCGCTGGGAGTAATTCCGCTTGCACACGTATAAAGCGGCAAGTCTCCCCTTTCCTTTATGATTCTAGCTGCCTGCTGGTCTGCCCAGTGGCAAAGTTCCTTTGGATTCCTTTCGTTTTCGCTCATAATGGAAGGAATTATAATTCAAAGCAGATTTTTTTGCAAGCAAGCAGTAAAAACAGATGATTTTTTAGAAAAAATATGCTACACTTCATAAAGGAGGTATAGTCATGATGGTGCAAGGATATTTCGACGGAACGGCAGTACGAACACTAGAACCCGTAAATTTAAAGATAACCCTAAATGTTTATATTTCCATCCCTAACACTAACTTTTCGGAAACAGAAAAACAGGAAATAAAAGCTAAACTTGCCGCCTTAGAAGATGTATGTGGCATGCTCTCCGAAGATGAAGCAGAAGCAGTAGACGAATCTATTGCCAGAGGAATACATTTTAAGAGAACAGAAATATGACATATTTTCTTGATACAAACATTATAAGCTATCTGCTAAAAGGTGATGAGCGTCTTAAAGATATAATAGCTGACAAGTTATTGCAAGGCGACAAAGTTATGATCCCCCGTGTAGCTTATTATGAAATAGAAAGGGGCTTGCTTACTAAAGGTGCTATATCTAAAATGAACCGCTTTAAAACCTGGGCTTCATTACTGGGAACCGTAAGCTTGTCAGACGAAACACTAGAAATTGCATCACAAATATATTCGGATTTATCAAAAAAAGGCCTGATTATAGAAGATGATGACATTTTTATCAGTGCCACAGCTTTAAAACATAATGCAGTCATTGTAACAAATAATGAAAATCATCTTAGCCGTATTGAAAATCTAAAAATAGAGAATTGGACAAAAGGATAAAAATATGAAAAATAAGATTGCCCGCATTGCCATTATACTTAACCTGACAGTGATGGCTGTACTTTTACTTCTTTGTTTTATTGGAAAGGCTGTTGGTTTTGAAAGCGAAGTTTTTACTTATATTGCCTTTGTACTGATTCTTCTGGGGATTGTGATTCCGCCGGTTGTTATTGCAATTTTGTACCTGCTTGGAAGTGAGGCGGCGAACGACTATGTATTCCTTTCGGTGGCGGCTGCATTTGTCTTTAACCTGATTATTGCCATACCCAACAATTTTAGTGGCTGGCACATTTTTGCAGTACCAATTGCTTATGCCCTTTTTTATGCCCCCTTCGTCATCATCAGGAACAGGAAAAGAATCACGGCAAAAATGGTTCGCTGGGCACTTATTTGCGTTTCGATTATAGCCCTTGTTTTTCTTGCCAACAAGGTGGAAAACGTAATCAGGGATTCGTCTGTATACAAGTACGATGAGCAGGGGAATTTGCTCGGCAACAAATACGACAGTTACGATTCATCTGTAAAAGTCCACAAGAAAAAATTCAAAGACGGAACAAGTAAGAAATACGACGACAAAGGAAATATTGTTTCGGAAACAGACACGGACGGAAAGTGCACAAAATATGAATACGATGAAAAAGGAAAGCTTGTTAAAGAAACGGATTCAGACGGCAAAACCAGAATGTATGAATATTATGAAAACGGAAGCCTCAAAAAAAGCTGGACAGATGAATTTAGCGAAGAATATGAATACTTTAAGGACCAGCCGGAAAAAATACGGCTTATAAAAACAAATATATCATCCGGTGAATATGCATTCCTTGGCAAATGGGAAGAAAAATTTGACAGGAAAGGAAACCTTGTTTATGAAAAAAACGATTGGTCCTATACAAGATATTTTTATTTCTGCACCCACTGGAAGAACGGCAATGTAAAGACAAAAAGGGTTTTTAAAGTTCGCTTCTGAAACTTTGCAGACGCGTTAGGGATAGTAGGGGGCCGCCGCAGGCGGATTGCGGCAGCAATGGAGCCGAAAGGCGGAACCCCGGATAGCCCGGCAGTGCAAAGCACTGCAACGCCCATAGAAAAACGCCTATTTGTACATGTTTGTTGAAAGGTACTTGAAGGCATTGTCGGCCAGGATGACCACGATGTTTTTGCCTTTAGCCTCCGGTCTTTTTGCCACCTGGGTTGCGGTCCAGAGGGCTGCTCCGGCAGACTGTCCAACAAAGAATCCTTCCTGCTGAACAAGCTTGCGTCCTGTTTCGTAGGCATCTTCTGCTACTACGTCAAAGCATTCGTCGTATTTTGTTCCAAAGATTTTGAAAAGTTCTGGAACCTTGTCGTCCGGTACACCGTTAAATTTTAGTACGCCGTCAATCGTGTTGCGGTCAGGGAATTCTGGATTTTTGAGCGACTGGGGTGCCGGCTGTGCCCCGATGATTTTTACGTTGGGGTTCTTTTCGCGGAAGAATTTTGTTAGCCCGGAAAGTGTTCCGCCTGTTCCAACCAGCTGAACCACATAGTCAACCTTGCCGCCGGTTGCTTCCCAAATTTCCGGTCCTGTTCCCTTGATGTGAGCCTGAGAGTTTGCAGGGTCGCCGCACTGGTTAAGGTAGTACCAGCCTTTTGATTTGGCAAAGTCGTTCATCACTTTGTAGAGGCCTGCAAGAGAAAGACCTGTCTTTAGCATTTCCGCAAAGCCTGGAACATCCGTTACCTGGAGCAGTTCTGCGCCCAGTGCCTTTAATATCTGTGAACGCTCAACAGAAACCTGGGGCTGGATTACCGCAACAAATTTGTAGCCCTTGGCATTTGCAAATGTTGCTTCTCCAATACCGGTGTTGCCGCTTGTGTAGTCAATGAGCGTCATGCCGGGTTTTATGTCTCCCCTCTTTTCCGCTTCCTCTATGATGTTGAGTGCAGCGCGGTCCTTTACGCTTCCAGACGGATTAAAGTATTCAAATTTGCCAAGGATGTTTGCTTCTAGCCCCTGGGACTTTTCGTAGCGGTGGAGCCTAACAAGAGGTGTGTCTCCAACAAGTTCTGTGATTGAATCGTAAATCTTTGCCATAGTGTTCTCCTTTGGTTCTTTATTTATAGATTTTGTAGACCCTGAATCCACATTTGTAGCAAGTGCATTCAAGTGCGTGCAAGTGCCTGCAAATGTGGCGTAGCAGTTCAGGGTGATGTTGCTCAGCATTTACTTAAAAATAGTTGTATTCAATAAGTTCTATTAGGTTTTCTTTCTTTTCCGCAGCAGCAAGAGAAAGCAAAGCCCATGCGTTTCCTGCGCTTCCTATGTAAAGGCCGGTGTAGGAATGCACGTCTGTGGGAATTGTGCGCCACCAGGCACCGCTCCACCTTCTCAGCTTCTTCTGGTGGTAGATGTCTCCGTCTGCATCGGGAACGAATGACTGGCCAACAACGGTTTTTGCGGCACGCTTTGCATACCCAAGGAATTCTTCATTGCCTGTAAGCTTGTAGACAGAAACAAAGTGTTCCAAAAGTCCCGGAGTTCCGCAGCACAAGGCCTGACTCTGCCAGTAACCGCGGCTAAAATTTTCCGGTGCGCCAGCTTTTATTATTCCGCGGCTAAGGCGAAGAACCCAGTCAAGGTATTCCTTTTGCCCCGTGATTTTGTAAAGCGCCTGGAACAAGAGTGCCGTACCAGCAGGGCCATGGCAAGTGCTAAGGTAATAGAATTCTGTTGAAGGCCCACGCTCTAGGCTGTCCAGGTAAGGAACAAGAACCGCATCTTCATCGCCAACCGCAATTGCCTTTATGTATTCAGCGGCTTCTTTTGCGGCTGCAAGGAATTTTTCTTCGTTTGTAAGGCTGTAGAGTATTGCGAAAATCCAGCCCACACCGCTTGTTCCGTGTGCATTGTTTACCCAGAATACGTCTTTTGGAAAGTCTATGATTGTAAGGTCAACCACGTTCCAGTAACTACCTCCCTTGGGATAAGGCCTGCCCTTTGAAAGAAGGAAGTTGCCGAAGCTCTTTGCGGCCTCGCGGTACTTTTCGTCTTTGGTAAGCTGGTAGACGGAAGAAAGGTATGTTACAAAACCGGCATCACCGCACAAATCGTTCTGCTCGCTCCAGTAGATTCCTGCATCTGATTTTTTTGCAGAGGCAAGGAGGTCGTCCGCAACTTTTACGGCATAGGCCTTGTAGCGTTCATCGCCTGTTAGCTCAAAAAGCTTTATTACAAGGTATGCGCTTCCAGTTGGACCGTTGTAGTAGCCAGCAGCCCAGCCCGGCATGTTCTTTACGTGAACAAGCTTTGACTCTCCGGATGAACGCGGTGCAAATGTCCTTTCGTAAAAAGCAGTTCCTTCGTCCGTAGCAATTATTTCTTCTGCGGCGGCTTTTGCTTCTTCCAAGTACTCTGACTTTTTTGTAGCCTGGTAAAGCCTTAGGTAGAAGAGCCCCACCCCGGCAGAACCTCCGTAAAGGGATTTTTGGGTAAGCATTGGGTAGTCAGAAAAATTTTCACTTGAATCTGGACTTTGGTTCCATACAAGTCCAAAGCTGCCCTTCTTTTGTGCAGTCTTAATCCAAGCGGCTGCCTCTTCTGCGTATTCAATAAAATCAGCAGCGGTGCGCTCCTTAAAAAGTATATTTTGTGCCATAGCTTCCTCCGTTTTTTTGAATTACCTAGTTTTCCGATAGGTTTTATATGTTTAGTTATACACCTCTTTTCCTAGTATGTCAATAGGTTTTTATTATTTTTATTTATTGATGAAGTCTTATGGACGAAATTCTAAATGCTCTACCATTTATTTTTTGGCTAATTCGACTGCCAGTTGCTATGCGCCACCGCCGTTCCGCCCTTCGCTGTCCGCTCATAGCCTTCGGCTACTAAAGGGGCTCCATGGCGGCGTAGGTTTGTTAGTTTTTAGAAAAGTTATCTTATGCTTCTGACTACGCGGAATCCCAAATCGTCCTTGGAGTCGCAGGGCCAGCAGTTTATGTTGCGTTCAGTAACAGTACAATAACCTTCGTTCCAAAACCAACTGCCACCCCTTGCAATACGGCATGATGAAGGAATTGTGTCTCCAGTAGGATTAACCTGAGGCTCATCTTCATAGAGACTATACCACTCCCAGCACCATTCGTAGACGTTTCCGCTCATGTCGTAGATGCCAAGTGTGTTGGGCTTTTTTGTCTTTACAGGCTGAGTTCCATAACCGTCGTCCTCATCATCATTTTCGTCTTCGCCAAAATCTTCATATTCATCTTCGTCATCCAGATGATCTAAATGTCCCTGGGCATTTTCTTTATACCAGGCAACTTCATCCACGCTGTCACTTCCGCTGAATTTATATTCCTTGCAGGCTTTTCCCCCTCTGGCAGCGTATTCCCATTCCGCCTCGGTTGGAAGCCTGTAGCCGTCAGCATCAAAGTTGCAGGTAACGGTCCATTTTTTGTCGTCCGGGTCACAATGGTTTTGGGGATCCTTATTTTCCTTGTCTATTTCATAGCAGGGGGTAAGCCCCTTCCTTTTGCTTAGCGCGTTGCAGTATTCCACGGCATCGTACCAGCTGACAGTTTCGACCGGCTTTTCATCCCCTTTGAATTCGCTGGGGTTGTTTCCCGTAACGTCAAGATACTCCTTCTGGGTAACCGGATGGTCACACATTACAAAGCTGGACAAGGTTACGTTATGAACAGGAGCTTCTTCTTCGCTTCCCATGTTGAATGTTCCGCCCTCAACAAAGACATATCCGCTTTCCGGCATAGGATTTTCTGTCTGGATAACAATCTGCATTGGCTTGCTGGACTGCTTTACTGCATCATCTTTTGGCTTACTGAATTTTTTAAAAAACATGTATCAAACTCCTCTTATGCTGAATACCTTAATTATAGCACGGAGTCTGCAAAAATCAACCTAACTACTTTACCCTAACTACTTTACCGGGTAGTTGTCAAAGCCTGCGGCCTTCATTTTTTGGGAAACATTGCCTGCCTTGTTTTCGTCCACCACAACAACGTAATAGGTCTTTCCAGATGCGCGGGTTTCTGTGTAGTAGTATGCGTCAAAGCCTTTTTTCTTTAGGCGGTCGATTAAATCCTGGGCGTTTGCCTTTACCCCAAAGAAGCCTGCCTGATAGCGCACCTTTGAGCCAAGGACTTCTGCCCCAGCTGGTGGATTTGCCTTGCCGGAAGAAGACGTGTCTTTTGCGGATGCTTTTTCTTGGGATGCAGTTTTTTCTGCGGATGATTTTTTATCTTGGGAAGGTTTGCTTTCTGTGCTTGGCTTGCTTTCTGCAGCGGCAGAATTTGTAGCGGCGGAATCGGTGTATTCGGTTTCTGCAAAGCCGGACTTGGGGTAGACTGAGCGGGGAACAAAATACCAGAAGGGAACGTTTGCAATCTGAACGTCTCCTTTAATTACGGCATATTCTGCGGAAAGGGGATATTTTTTTCTTAGCGCCTCGGAGTATTCTTTTTTGTCCGTAAGGAACCAGAGTGTAAACAGAACTGCCGGACGCACGTATTCCATGGAGCTCATGGAAGCGTATGCGGTAAGTATGTCTATTGAATCAGAAGCCTCGGAATAGTTTTGGGCTTTGCAAAGCGCACTCCATACGGAATAGAGGTTTACAAAAGCGAGAACCTTTTTGTCTTTGGAAGAGCGCACCGCACTGTTAAGGTAGGAGTCTGCGGTTTCCCAGTCCCCGGAATTAAGGCAGCAGCGGACCGCATCCAATACAAGCTGTTCAGAGGAAACCTTTTCCATTCCTGTGGCATCAGATGCGGCTATGGATGCAGCCTTTGCGTAGGAACGGCCAGCCTCGCTGTAGATGCCAAGCTGTTCCTGAAGTGTTCCAAGAAAATAGAGCGACGACCTTTTGTCTGCAGAAGTGGCGCACTGTTCCACGTGTTCCTGAATGAAGGCAATTCCCTCCTGAACAGATTCCTGGCTTAGAGCCTTTTCCCTTAGCTGGGCTGCTGTATAGGAAGCGGGCTTTTCTGCGGCAAAAGCAAATGCGGCAAGGAAAAATGTTAGGGTCGCAAAAACAATAGACCTACCCGAAAGTTTTTTTACAAAGGGAATATTCATCGCAAATCCTTGGAAGAAGTCCTTAAAGCGAAGTGTCCGGGGCAGAAGTTGCTTCTACCGTAGCTTCGGAAGAAAGGGGGAAATTTACGGATGAAGAGGAAGCCTTTGCCTCTTTTGCAGCCGCCTTTTCCTTAATCTTTTCTTCTTTGGCACGGTTCTTTTCTGCCTTGGCAAGAGCTTTCTTTACAGCCTCCTTGTTGGACTTTCCAAAAGTAAATGGCAAAGTAAGGAGAACGCCGCACACAAAGGAAGCTATAACGGTAACAAAAACCGGCACGTCCTTAAAGGTATGAAAGAGCCACAGGTCACACTTGTTCCCCAGGTTGAACCCGGTGAATGCTGCGACCAGAACCATGAGTGCAATAGAAAAAATCAATTTGATGGGCATAAAAAAAACCTCTCTAACCTCTCTTTTCTACTATTATAATCGTAGTAAAGAAAAATGTCCATTAGGAAGCGTTTTGTCAAGAACAATATGGTATCAGTTGCAAAAATCACACAAAAAAAGGAACCGATTTTACTCGATTCCTTCAAGGTCATAGCCCGATTAACTTCTTAAACAAAATATTGTTCACACGCTCTGTAATATACAGTTCTGTATCTGTCTCTACCAAATCATAGCTCTCTATTACAGCCTTATCGTGCTTCTCCAGTACTTTCTCGTACCCTAAAGCTGTGTCCTTCTTCTTAGGAAATCGTATTGAACTGTCAAAACTGTCCACAGTAACGAGACCCTGCCTGCTACAAATTGCATTCCACTCT
>JAGCWT010000137.1 GCA_017961705.1 Treponema sp. | reverse complement strand
GCCTACGAGGTAAAGAACAAGGGCAAGAGCGAATTTGTCGACATTCCGGTTCAGCTTGGTTCTGTGGGCAGCAACTACATCAACGTGCCTTCTCCGTACAAGATGTCCTATGCAGACGGAAAGATTACCGCATCAGGAAAAATTGCCGGCGTTGAATGCAGCGGAACATTTACAAAACAGAACAAGTCTATCCGCAAGGCAAAGCTTGTGGACGGCAACGCATGGTCTTCCTACAAGATTAACCTGAATACCCAGCATGGCAACATTGGAAACGGCTTCCTTGGAGACGTTACCCTTCCGGAACTTGACGAAGACGTAACATACGAATGGTACGTAAACGGCTCAAAGGCTTCTACAGACAGCTCTTTGAAGGGCAAGATTCTAAAAGAGGGAGACAATGCCGTCTACTGCCGAATCACTGGAAAGATTTCCGGTGTTTCAGTTGTTACGCAGACTGTTACCATAAGGGGAAACAAGTAGCCTAAAAATCTGCTCCGGTACTTTTGCCGGGGCATTTGTTATTCATACGGATTATTCATACGGAGAGGAAATACCAACAGGAGGATATATGAGAGGTTTGCGGAAAATATTTTTAACAATCCTTGCTGTGATTGCACTTTCTAACACTCTCTTTGCCATGGGGTCAAAGGACTCTGGCAAGCCAAAGCTAAAGGGGGTTCTTGTTTCCAAAGACGGACAGGTTTACCCCAAGGGAACAAACTACCTAACTCTTGACGTTGCGGGGAACAACTCTTTTACCTTTACCGCAACAAGTGATCCTGTAGCAAACGGAACGCCGGTAAAAGTTACCAGCGCAAATCCGTCTGTGGCCCAGGTAACGCAGAGTGCAGCAAGCCCTTCGGTTTTTACCATAACCGCATTAAGGCAGGGTGGAACTTATGTTGAAGTAAAATGCGACTACTACAAATTTGTTTTTAGCATAACGGTAAACGACACTTCTGAGGCTGGAATTGCAAGGGCAAAGAGCGAGCAGCAGAGAAAGGAAGAGGAGCTAAGGGAAATACAGAGGCAGGCAGAAGCCAACACCCAGGCAGACATCTTGCGAAAGGAAGCGGATGCTCAGAGGCAGGCAGAAGCAAACGCCCAGTCTACATGCAGCCCAAGCACTGGTTCAAGCGGTTCATCTGGTTCTTCTTGCTCACCAGACACTTCAACAACTAATGCTGCTACGGCAACGGTTATATGCACGGCTGATTCAAAGGGCTTTGTGACTGTTAAGGGTGCAACCGTAAAAGGCTCTGTAAGCGGTTCAGAAGTATTTGTTTCCGGCCGCACGATAACTATTCCAGACCTGTATGTATGCGACCACGAGGTAACCCAGGCTGAATACGAAAAATACTGCACATACAGGGGCAATGTTCCAAACTCTGACTGGGGCAATCCTCTGAACGGACATTACGGGGCAGGTTCAAACTATCCTGTTTTCTTTGTTGACTGGTACGACGCTGTAACCTACTGCAACAAGCGCAGTGCCGCAGAAGGCTACACCCAGGTTTACACCATTTCTGGGGACAACGTAACTGCAAACTTTAATGCAAACGGCTACCGCCTTCCCACCGAAGCTGAATGGGAATACCTTGCACGCGGCGGTTTTGGAGGAATACCGGGCAGCCAGACCACATATTCTGGAAGCGACAGCATTTCCGCAGTCGGCTGGTACGAAGAGCCAAACGGAAGTAGACCCCACCTGGTAAAGCAGAAGGCTCCCAACAGGCTGGGCCTTTACGACATGAGCGGCAACGTTTTTGAATGGTGCTGGGACTACTACGGCAATATTAGCAGCAGCACCAGTGCATACGGCCCTTCTTCCGGCTCAGAGCGCATCTTGCGTGGCGGTGCCCTTAACCTCTTTGCTGGCGGATGCTCAGTTTCTTACAGAAGCCATTTGCAGCCCTACAATGCCTGCAACAGCAACATAGGTTTCCGCGTAGTGCGCAATACAAAGGGCACTGCATCCCAAAGCGGTTCCGGCAGTTCTGGAAGCACTGGCAGCAGCGGAAGCTCCGGCGGAATTACGTCTGGCTCGTCTTCTTCTGTTAATGTGGGCGACATAGTTTATTCAGACGGAACCATTTCTTCTGCCGCAAACTACAACAGGTCAAAGACTGCGGTTGCGGTTATATTCGATCCTTCAAGAAAACTGGGCGTTGGACTAAAGAAGCCTGTCGTAAAAACATTCGTTGCTTCAAATTCAACAAAGGGCTACAGCACCAACCTTGGAACAAGTTCAAGCGACGGTTCAAAGAACTTTGAAACTGTAGCAAGAATTGACCCCAATGGAGCTTTGAACCAGGCAAGCGATTACCCGGCCTTTAACTATGCCAACACCTACAGCGACAGCGGATTCAGCTCTGGCTGGTACCTTCCTGCATTGGACGAGGCAAAAAAACTCTTTGACAACCTTGCAACCGTAAACGCATCCATTGCAAAGATAAGCGGAGCGTCCCAGATTACCCAGTGGATATGGTCTTCCTCTCAGGTTGCAAACATGAACACAAGGACTTATTCCGTAAGGGACGGCACAACCTACTTCTGCGAAAAGTACGTTGGTCACTATGTAGTGGCAATACGTTCCTTTGATCCGGCTATTGCATCAGCGACAATTTCTTCCTACAATAATGCACTTGCAATAGCTAGGGCAAACGCTTCTTCTTCCGGCACAGGTTCATCATCAGCTTCTGGATCTTCAAGTTCAGGCAGCACAAACCTTACTGGCCTTACCGAGGCTGCAAAAAGGCACACTGCAGAAGAGATTGCAGTCTTGACGGAACAAAACTATGCGCGTACCAACCCCAAGGAATACGTTCAGACAAGGCTTATTCCGCTAAGGCAAAGCTACACTGGAGACAAGCTTGCGGCTCTTAACGAATGCATTTCCGAGATGAATTCAATGGCGGCACTTTCTCCATTGGACTGGGGAGAAGGCCTTTACAAAGCTGCCGATGAATGGGCTCGCAAACAGGGGCCAACAGGGCAGACCGGACACGCATCCGACACTTGGGACCGCGTAAAGAAATACTGCTCCTACTCTACGTCTGGAGAAAACATTTCCTACGGACCAAATGCCGGCAGAGACATAGTGATTCAGCTGCTGGTTGACTACGGCGTTCCAGACCGCGGGCACAGAAAGAACATTCTTTCTTCAAAGTTCACCCATGCAGGTGCCGCAATAGAAACCCACTCCTACTACCGCTACGAATGCGTAATTGACTACGCCGGCGGTTACAGGGAAAAATAATCGGTAACATCTTTACGCTTGCCCCTAGGAACTTATGTTTTTAGGGGCAATTTTGCGTAATTGTTTTTACGGAACATGTAATGAAAAAAAAAATTATTTTTAATACTTTCCATTTTGAATTCTTTTCTTTTTGCAGAGACAAGCTATATATATGAACCTTTTAATAAAGAGAATGTAGATGTTTCAAGCTGCCTAAAAGATTCTGGCATAGAATATTCAGCGGAAAATTTATCGTCCCTTGATGATTTGCCCTGGGTTCCTGACGGTGGAAATAACGGCAAGAATTCAAAAATTACAATCCGCAACTGCAATACAAAGGAAATGTATATATCCATCGGCTATGTAAAGAAGGGGCGGGAGGATTTGTATTACAAGAATTCCAGACCCAAGACCGTAAACATATATTTTAAGGATTTAAAGACAAGCAAGACTTATGAACTGAAAGATACTCCGGAAGCCCAAAGAATAGTTCTTTCTGATACAAGATCGAATCTTGGCCAGATTGAATTGACCTTTCCAGAAGTGTACGAGGGAAGCAAGTACAAGGACTTGTGCATAAATTTTTTGGCGGCAAACAGGAAAATTAAAGATGAAAAATTGTATAAAGCTATACCTAAAATAAATAATGAGTTGCAGAAAAAGAAATGCTATGTAAGAATATTGCCTTTGGATGTTGAAAAATGGCGGCCGGAAAAAACTTTTCGAGGTTGCCCGATTGAATCCGAAATTCTTTTTAAGCATACGCATTGCGAAGATTTTGTTGGCGGCTTGGGCGATGTTATTGGCGTAAAAAAAACTTTTGTTTGAAAAATATATTTTCCCGGAATTTAAAAAGAATGGTTTGTCCGTGCAGGATATAAGCTATTATGAAGAAGAAGGCTTCGTGTTTGATGTGTCATTTACTGTTTCTTCAATAAAATACTGCATGAGCGTATGGGTGTATACCGAAGACAGCCTGCTGATTAGTCTTTTTATGAAGTAGAATGTTAGGCCCTGGTTGGACTTCTTGAAAGCCTTGCATTTTTGTGCTACAATCTTTGGCATGAAACAAAAGGCTTCGGATTTTGACTATAAGCTGAGCAGGCAGCGCAGCATCTTTATTTCTCACGCACTTGCAATCTGTATTTTTGCAATCATATTCATTACAATTGTTTTGAATGTACTTATTTTTCCTGTGCACGTCCGCTCAGACACAATGGAAAAGGACATGCCCCGTGACAGCGCGGTTTTTGTTTGTCCCTTCCTCCGCACACCGCGCAGGGGAGACGTTGTTTACCTTGAACGCACGGACGGAGTAAAGCTTTCCGTTATGAAAAACGTTGTGAATTCCGTTGTTGGATTTTTTACAGCCCAGCGTTTCTTTCCTTTTGGATACACCCACAATATGTCCGGTAAGCCTGTTCTCCGCAGGGTTCTTGCCCTTCCGGGAGACGAAATTTACATGAAGGACTATGTTCTTTATGTTAAGCCTGAAGGAAAGGATCTTTTCCTTACCGAATTTGAGCTTGTTCCAAAACCTTACAACACGCAGATTTATTCAGTTCCTGCTGAATGGGACGGAATTGGCTCTTTTGGCAACATGCCCAACACAATCCTTAAGTCAGACCAGTATTTTGTTCTTGCAGACAACCGAATTGAAGGTGCAGATTCCCGCGTTTGGGGCAGCATAAGCTCTTCCCGCATAAAGGGGCGCGCGGTTCTTGAATACTTCCCCTTCAGCAAATTCAAGATTTTCTAGATGCTTGGTGCAAGTGCAGGGCTTTACGTCCACATTCCCTTTTGCCTTGCCAAGTGCGCTTACTGTGATTTTTTTAGCGTGGCTTCCGCTTCTTCTTCTGGCGGGGGCACGTTTGTTCCCGATTCATACATAAAAGCCCTTCTGTGCGAGGCAGAATTCTACCGCAACTGCTACGGGATTGACTCTTGGCGGACTGTCTATATTGGCGGCGGAACACCCAGCCTTATGAGCGCAAGTCAGATGGAGTGGCTTTTGCAAGGTCTTTTGTCTGGTACGCAAAAAGCCCCCCTGGAATTTACCATAGAGATGAACCCTGAGTCCCTTACGCTTGAAAAAGTTACTGTGGCAGGGGATTGCGGCGTTACTCGTCTTAGCCTTGGCATTCAGAGCCTTTGCCAGAAAGCCCTTGATGCTGTGGGGCGGCACTGTAGGGCTTTGTGTGCGCGGGATGTTCTGGATAAGCTGCGTCCTGCGTGGAAGGGGGATTTGAGCCTTGACGCAATTGCAGGTCTTCCCAACCAAAACAGCAGGGAATTTGAGTCTTCCCTAAAAAAAATCCTTGACTACAAGCCGGAGCATTTTTCGCTTTATTCCCTTATGATAGAAGAGGGAACTCCCCTTGAGCGTTCAATTTCCAGCGGAAAGATTGCCTTTGATGATGACGAGGCGGACAGGCAGTGGCTTTTGGGCAGGGATATCCTTGAACAAAGGGGCTTTTTGCAGTACGAGGTTTCCAATTTTGCGCTTAAGGGGCATGAAAGCTTGCACAATGGCTCTTACTGGAAGCAGCTTGACTATGTTGGCATAGGGGCAGGGGCTACAGGTTCGCTTTACAGCTTTGACGGAAAGGGCGGCGGACATGGAATACGATGGACGGGCAGCAGGGACATTGGGCGCTATACTTCATTCTGGAATGAATTTTGCGGAAATAAAGGCGGTTTTTCCTTTGGGCGGGGCTGCGGAGGGCATGGGGGCGGAGAGCATTTTTGCGCTGGCAGAGGGGATTTGCCTACATCTCTTTTGCCGGGCATTCCCGCTGATTTTGAAAGCCTTGACCTTGAAACCCTTGAATTTGAATACCTTATGATGGCTCTCCGCACACTTGAAGGTGTAAATGACGCTGAATATGCAAGGCGCTTTGCAGGTCTTGAACCATGGAAGGGCAACCTTAGGAAAAGGCTTTGGGAGAACCCCCTGTGGAAGTAATTTGATGAAAAAAACATGTGTATTTCCCGGAAATCATCGGGCGGCGGCATGAATTTTGCCCTTAACAGGGAAGGACTCCTTTTTTTGAACTCCCTTCTAAGGAATTTTTAGCCTATTTTTTAGAAAAGCTTTGTTTTTCTACTTGACGAAAAGGGAAAAAATCTTCATAATTATAATACTTATTTTATTAAGGAGTTCTATCGTGCCTTGTGGAAAGAAAAGAAAGCGCGCAAAGATAGCGACACATAAGCGTAAGAAGAAGCTTAGACGGAATCGGCATAAGAGCAAGTAATTGCCCTAAGCGACTATTATTTGAACATTTGCCAGAAAGGCCGCGGTTGTTTGCAAGACTTACTGCGGTCTTTTTTTTCGTGTGTTGTTGTTTTTATACGCACGGACTGTGGCCGGGTTTTTTCCCGGCTTTTTTTTTAATTCGTCATTTTATTCTACATGGGGAAAAATGCTGCAGAATATACATTCACCGCAAGATCTGAAAAAGATTCCAGAAAAAAAACTCTCTTCCCTTGCAGAGGAAATCCGAACCAAAATAATTGAGGTTGTTGGAAAGAACGGAGGGCACCTTGCAAGCAACCTTGGCGTTGTTGAGCTTACCATTGCCCTTCACCGCGTTTTTGACAGCCCCAGGGATGCTATTGTCTGGGACGTTAGCCACCAGGGCTACCCACACAAGCTTCTTACCGGACGCTACGAGCAGTTCCCCACGATCAGGACAAAAGGCGGAATTTCCGGTTTTACCCGCATTCAGGAAAGCCCCCACGACTATTTTGACGCAGGTCACGCATCTTCATCCATTTCTTCTGCCCTTGGGCTTCTTGCAGCATGGAAGATAACAGGCAGAAAAGACAAGGTTGTCGCTGTTATTGGGGACGGGGCGCTTACCGGTGGAATGGCATACGAGGCTTTGAGCCACGCAGGACAGCTTGCTCAGAACCTTATAGTCATTGTGAACGACAACAAGATGTCCATAAGCCGCAACACTGGCTCCATTTCGCGCTACCTTTCAAGCCTTACCACGACGGCTTCCTACCACAATTTTAGGCACAAGATTGACCGCCTTATAGACGACATCCCCTACGTTAACCGCCACATAGGAAAATTTGTGTACAGGCTAAAGCGGGGTCTTAAGGGGCTTTTCTTTTCCAACAATTTCTTTGTTGACCTTGGCTTTGAATACGTAGGCCCGCTTGACGGACACAACATAAAGGTTCTTGAGGACACATTCAGGCGTGTTCAGCGGATTCCACGGCCGGTTGTTATTCATGTTGTTACCAAAAAAGGCCGCGGCTACAGTCCAGCAGAAAATGACCCGGCAACCTTCCACGGTGTTGGCCCCTTCAACATAAGCGACGGTGTTGTGGAAAAATTTGACACGCTAAGCTTTACCGAGGCTTTTAGCAGAAAAATTGTGGAAATGGCAAAAAAAGACAGCCGTATTGCCGCCGTTACAGCTGCAATGTCCAAGGGTACAGGCCTTGATTCCTTCTCGCGCCACTTTAAGAACCGTTTCTTTGACGTTGGAATTGCGGAGGAACACGCCGTTACCTTTGCGGGAGGACTTGCGGCTGGCGGAATGATACCTGTTACTGCAATCTATTCAACCTTCATGCAGCGTTCAGTTGACCAGATTATAGAAGACGTTGCCATGCAAAAGAGGCATGTGGTGCTTGCTCTGGACAGGGCTGGTGCTGTTCCCTCAGACGGTGAGACCCACCAGGGAATCTTTGACATTGCGCTTTTCCGCACGGTTCCAAACCTTATTATTATGACCGTTTCAAGTGCGGCAGACCTTGGCCTTTGCATGGAATGGGCTGTCTACGGAACAAATATGCCGGTTTCCATAAGGTGGCCAAAAATGTCATGCCCGTCAGAAATTCCTTCATTTTCAAAGCCGGTGGAAGAGGGGCGGGGCCTTTTTGTAGAATCAGACGAATTTGCCCCGGCTCTTAGCGCAAGGCTTAGCGAAGAAATGGAAAGCAAAAGCCTTGAATCTTTGGGTGCACAGGCGCCTGCTTCCAGGGACAAGGTGCTTTTTGTCTGCACAGGAAGCATGTATCCGGAAACGCTCACAGCCGCACGTTCCCTCTTGCTAAAGGGCACAGAATGCGCAATATTCATCCTAAGGTTCATAAAACCCTTCGACGAGCAGTTTTTCTTGCAGTCAGCCTTGCCCTTCAATTCAATTGTGTTCATAGAAGACGGAATGAAGGCAGGAAGCTTTTCTTGCTACCTGGAAGGGCTTGTTCACCGCACAAGGGAAAACGGCTGCAGGACAAAGGTTCTTGCCTTCCCCGACAGCTTCTTTGGATGCGGCACAAGGGAGCAGCTCTTGGACGAAGCGGGTATTTCTTCCGCAAAGATAGCGGATGCCGCTTTTAGCCTTGTACAAAACGCGTCAATTCAGCATAATGATAGTATGGGTACATGAGGCGGCATAAAAAGCCTTGCTGTGCCCTAAAAGAATTTTGTATGATTTAAGGAGGAAGAGGCGTGAACAGTTTGGATTTCTTAAGAACCGTCTACAATTCTTACATAAGTCCGGTTCTTGACGTGCTGATTCTAGCCTTTTTGCTTTACAAGTCTTACGAAATGATTGTAAAGACAAACACCGTTCAGCTATTCAAGGCGGCCCTTATTGTAGCCATGGCCTGCATTGTCGTATGGATTCTTAACCTTAAGACCCTTCAGTGGATATTCCGCACGCTGATTCCAGTGCTTGCCGTAGGTTTTGCAATAGTCTTCCAACCAGAAATAAGAAAAATCATGCTAAAGCTTGGGCAGGCTGAATGGCTTACATTCGGTTCAAAGTCCCGCCATACATCCGTTGATGCAGTAATACAGGCTGCGGAAAAGCTGTCCGAGATGAGGAGGGGTATGCTGGTAGTATTCCTCCGTACCACCAAGCACGACAACATAATCAATACAGGAACCACACTTAATGCGGATGTGTCTGCCAGTCTCCTTCTTACCATTTTTGCCCACGACACAACTTTGCACGATGCGGCATGCTTTGTGCAGAACGGAAAGATAATTGCTGCCGGCTGCTTTTTGCCGCTAAGCGAGCAGTACGACATAAAAAAGACTTTTGGAACCAGGCACCGCGCGGCTCTTGGCATGAGCGAGCAGGGGGACTGCGTTGTAATGGTTGTAAGCGAAGAGACCGGAGCGGTAAGCCTTGCCTATGACGGTGAGCTGCACTACGGGCTTTCCGTTGCAGAGCTAACCCGCAAGCTGGAAGAGCTTTTGGACACTTCAAAAGAAACAAAGCGGAAGGATACACTGGATGAGTACAAAGTTTCTTGAACGGCTATCTAACAACTGGCTTGCAAAAGTCTTTAGCCTCCTGATTGCCCTCTTTATCTGCATAATGTACCATTGGTCCCTCCTTTCCGAAAAGGATTTTGTGGTTCCCCTAAAGATAATAGAGAACGGAAACCTTACCCTGGTTGCCTCCAAGTCTCCGGTTTCTGCAGTAAAGGTTACCCTGCGCGGAAAAAGTTCCCAGCTCATGGAAGTTACGGAAAAGGACATAGAGGCCTATGTTGACATAAATTCGCAGGTGAGCGGCGGGACATACGATTTTCCTGTCTACGTAAAGCCGTCCGGCAGGCTTGTGCTCATGGAGCCACTGGAAATAAAGCTTGGAAGGGAAAAAGTTTCACTTACGGTGGAGGAGCGCATCTTCCGCTACGTACCAGTAGACGCAACCCTTGCAGGAAGCCCGGCCCGCGGTTACCAGATAGAATCTGTATCCGTAAACCCTGCCTTTGTAAAGGTTACAGGCCCAAAGTCCATAGTAGACGGAATTTCATTCGTTCAGACGGAAAAGGTGGACATTCAGGGAATTACCAGGAACAGCGTGCAGGAAGTCTCTCTTGACTACCAGAACGACCTTGTAAAGATAGAATCAGGCATTGTCTACGAGGTTACGGTGCTTACAGAGCCGTCCCCGCTTACCAAGGAATTCCCGGGGGTTCAGATTGAATACAGGAATCTTGACAGCTCTTTTGAAATAACAAGTTCGGTGCAAACTACCGATATTAGGTTAAAGGGGCAGATGCTCCAGGTTGAAAATTCCGATGCCTCTGTATTCAGGGCGGAAGCGGACTGTTCAGCCATAAGGGAAGAGGGAACTTTTGAGGTTCCAGTTTCTGTTGTAGTACCCCAGGGCTTAGAGGTGGACAGCCAGTCAAAGAGCAGGATACGCATAACCGTTTCCCGACGCGCCATTCCTCCAGAACCGGTAGCTCCAGATGCCGTACACGAGGAGCTGGTGGAGCCGGAGGTGCATGACCAGTGATTTTTGGCATAGGCTGTGACATTACCAAGGTTTCGCGCTTTGAGCGTTGGGTAAAAGACGAATCCCTCTTGTGCCGCTTCTTTAACGAAAAGGAGATGCTTTCCAACAAGACTGCATCCCTTCAGCGCAGGTGCGAATACTATGCTGTACGCTTTGCCGCCAAAGAATCTTTTTCAAAAGCGCTGGGTACGGGTTTAAAAGGATTTTGTCTTACCGATATTTATATAGAAAAAGATGACGAAGACAAGCCTGTCCTCCGTGTTACCGGTAAGGCCGAGGAACAGCTTATAAAATATTGCGGGGCAGGATGCAGGGTTCATGTTTCTTTGAGTCATGAAAAGGAATATGCGCTTGCGTATGTTGTCATAGAGCGAGGTTAAAAATGATACGTAGAACTCCAGGTTCGAATGAAAGCGATTCGGAAAAAAAGCCAGCCATTACTTATTGGGCAAAAGAGCAGGTAAGGTGTCCCGTGTGCAAGAAGCCCTTTAACCAGGAGGTTATGCACAAGGGTGGTGGCCGTATGATAGCAGGAAATCTTACGGAGGAACTTCACCGCAACTTTGAGCCTTCCAAAAGGTTTGGACGCGTTTATCCTCTTATTTATGACATTGGTTGCTGCCCCAAGTGCCACACCGCCTTTTTCTGGAAGGACTTTGTGGACATAAAGGATGCAGACAGCCTTGCCCGCATAGAAGAGGACGAGGAACACCGCAAGCAGGAAGTAGAAACAATATTCCCTTACTACAACCTGCGCGACGTGCGTACCCTTTACGATGGAATTGCCATGTACTACCTGGCACTCCTCTGCTACGAAAAAGTGGACATTGCCTATGCCCCAACATTCAAGAGGGCTATGATTTCTATCCGCCTGGCATGGCTTTGCAAGGACTTGGACAAGGCATGCCCCGACCACAACTATGACTACATCTCACAGGTTTTCTACAGAAAGGCCCTTTTCTTCTACCAGCAGACGCTCATAAACGAAACTGGCCGCATTGAATCCATTGAGCCTATCGTTAACTTTGGCCCGGATATGGACAAGAACTACGGCTACGACGGAGTAATATACCTCTGCGGACTTCTGGAATACCGCTACGGCCAGAGGCAGGACGGAGAACTTCGCCTTAAAAAACTTGACGAATACAAGCGTGCCATTGCAAGAATCTTTGGTCTGGGTAAGTCCAGCAAGGCAAAACCGGGACCACTCCTTGACACAGCAAAAGACCTCTACGACAAGATTTCGGCAGAGCTAACCTCCAGCAACGTATTCTCTGACCAGGGTTAAGCTCTGAATGACAAACATTCTGCTTACCCTTTCCTACGACGGCACCGATTTCTGCGGCTGGCAGCGGCAGGACGGACCAGAAGGGGAAAACTGTGTGCGCACCGTCCAGGGAGAAATAGAACTTGCCCTGCAAAAAATGCTAAAGGCAAAGATTCCCCTGTACGGTTCAGGCAGAACAGACAGCGGTGTTCATGCAGCTGGACAGGCCGCAAATTTTATTTCACCGGTTGATTCTGTTCCCGAAAAAAATTATATCCGCGCCCTAAATTCAATCCTTCCAAGGGACATCCGCATCATGGACGCAAAAAAAGTTGACCCGGAATTCAACTCCCGCTTTAGCGCAACGAGCCGTGTCTACAGGTATTTTATCCTGCCACAAAAAGTTCCGCTAGCACGCGACAGCCGCTACGTGTGGGCAATACCAAACCTTCCCAACATTGACACGCTGAACCAAATGTGCTCGCTTTTGCACGGAGAACTTGACTGTGCATCCTTTGCCTCTGCCGGAGACCAGAGCCTTTCCACCTTCCGCTACATAGAGGGTGCCCGCTTTTGGCAAGAAGGCGACCTCCTCGTTTTTGAAATAGAAGCAAACGCCTTTTTGTGGAAGATGGTTCGAAGCATTACCGGAACCCTAATCGGCCTTGAGCAAAAGGGCGGTACAAAAGAAGACTTTGCAAAAATCCTTAACTCCCATGACAGAAAGCTTGCAGGCGTTACGGCTCCCCCCGACGGACTTTTTCTCTGGCAGGTAAAATTTGACGGTGTAAGGCGGCATGTGTAGGATGGTATTTTTCTGGACGGAAACTTTTTTCTGCTCTGCCATTCACTCATCATCTAAAATCGGCTTTCATGCCTTTCGTCACCGCCATTGCGCCCTTCGCTCACGCTCATAGCGTCCTTCGGCCGCTACTAAAGGGGCTCCACGGCGGCGTAGGCTAGTTATTTTGTTGTAGCAATACCTTCATCTTATTTTTTAGAATTCTATATTTTAGCAGTGTAACAAAATTTGTAAGAATCAATAAGATGCAAATAATGTTTATGATTGTTGAAACTGGAATGTCTGCCAGTGATTTTTTTCGGATTACATTTCCATCTTCAAATTTTCCCTTGATTTTCTTTCCATTTGCCAAGGTAAGGACACCTTCTCCATTAAAGTTATTGTCCTTAAAATCCCCCACATAATATGCTCCGTCTGAATATTTTAGAACTCCACGGCCACTAAATAAATCATCTTCATATTCACCTAAATATGAAGAGCCATCGGCAAATGTTTCAAAGCCTTTACCGGACTTGTATCCTTGATGGAAATTTCCTTTGTATAAATTTCCGGATTTGTCTGTTAAAGTTCCTTCTCCTTCAAACAAGCCGTTTTCAAACATTCCTTCATAAACAAAACTTGTGCAAGAATATTTTCCTTGGCCGCTGTATAAACCATCTTTAAATGTTCCTGTATAAGTGTCTCCGTTAGCCCAGGTTTGGTTGCCTTTGCCATTAAACAAGTTCTCGCTAATGGGGCAGTCAATAATAGAGCCGTCTGGAAGTTTTGTTTCGGAAAATACAAAATTGCATGTTACAATCAGCAATAAAAAACAAGTAAATCTCTTAATCATTTTACTCCTACCTTGTTCAAACTAATCATGTTTTATAAAGGGTTCCTTGATTTCTTCAAAATTAACGCAGTCTTCCAAATTGCAAAAGGGAAAGAGCGTGGGGGTAGGAAGTTCGCCAAGATCATTCCGCGATTCTCCGACTAACTTTATTGTTTCCGTATGTTTTTTTACAGGACCGCTTGCAATAATTTTTCCAAAGCTATCATATTCTATTTTGTTTGTCATTCCAAAATCAAGTAGTATTTTAGCCTGTCCTTTGTCCAGAATTTTCTGTTTTGGAAACTTGGAATAGGGAATTGTTTTGCTGTAAATGAATCTGTGTCCAGGCTGAACGGCAAGAAGATTCAAATAGGACATGTTATCATTTTTGTTTATGGGAGTTTCTTTTAACTGCATGTTTACCATTTGGTCAAGATTATTAAAATTTGCAGTGCATTCATCAATAACAATTGCCATTTTTTCTTCGCAAATTGAATGGAAAGAACTTGCAAAATATGCATAGGGAAAAAGCAGAACTTTGTCACTTTGATTTTCATAAAGAATTTCTATGGAAAAATAATTCTTTTTGAATTCATAATTTGTTCCTACCATCCGTATTTTTTTTGCGGAGCAAGAGGCAAAAGACATTGCAAGTATTATGCTTGCGATTAATAATTTAAAAGGCTGCATGGCGTCTTCCTTATTTCTTTTTTCTAAAGCAACAAGAGCTTCCATCTGAAAATGCTATATCCATCATTTTTTGCAAAAAGTACTAATGTCTATAATTGTGCAAATAACAAACAATAAGAATATTGGAATGTACATGAATATTTCTGCCATTCCAAAACCTGCTTCGCCTGGTGACTTTTTGATCCAATGGCAAATATAAAATGTTTGAATGATAAAGACAATGCAAAAAACAAAGTCAATGATTATGCAGACTATGCGCGACTTTTTCTTTAGTATGATGTGGTAAAAAATTAGAAGTGCAAGCGATATGAGCAGCAAAAGCGAAAAGCAATTAAAACTTAATAAATAATCAAAATCAATTATATAGTTTAATAATAGGTATAAAAGGCTTGCAATAATAAACCGCAAGGCAAAAAAATAACTTTTCACTATTTTGACTCCGCACTTTTTTTTACAGGTATTTATTATAGAAATATTTTAGCATTGGAGTAAGGTTTTGTCCATCTGCTATTTCTCCGCTTTTATTTCCGGCAAGACAATGGTTGCTGAATATACAGGAGAGATATATTTTTTGTTGAATCTTCTTTGCAAAAGTTTTTCGGGGTTTCCAAATGGGAAGGGGTATATGACCCTATAAAAAACAGTTGCCTGTGTTCCCGGGGCAAGAACAAACAAATCTCCTCTGTAAGCGAAGACCCAGTTTTTATTTTGATCCTTCCGCCATCCCATTGAGATGTATGCAAATTCTTGTGAAGAAGGAATGCGTTCCGTTATGTATTCATCTGTTAGGCAAAGATATACGGCATAATCTGGTTCTGTTATAACAGGGTTTCCGTTTACAAGAATTTTATCAACAATTAGAGCCGATTTTACTCCTTTGTTAAAGTATTTGCTTCTTCCCTTTGCATTTCTGTAGGGGAGTCTAAAAGAAATGCCACTTCCGTATTTTTCTGCCTTTACCGCACCAAGGTCTTCTGCGGATGTTGGCGAAAGAAAAATCAGCAAAAAGAGTAGGAACAAGGCAATTGATTTTTTCATTTGGGGAACCTCCATTTTTTTTATTACATCAAATTTACCGGGTCTACGTCTACTTCTATGTATACGTTTTTGGGGGCGCTGTAGCCGTAGACTAGGACTTCTGCCATTTTTTGCATTGGGACAATCTGCTTGCCACGGAGGATTATCTGCTGCCTAAAGTTTAGGCTTATCATGCTTAGGGGGCATTCTGCAGGGCCAAGTATGTCTACGCCGGGCTGTAGGTTTGCCTTTAGGATGTGGTAGGCTTCGTTTGCGGCTGTTTTTGCGGCTTCCGGTACAGATGAGCGGAATACGAAGCGCAGCAGCCTTGAATATGGGGGAAAGCAGAGTATCTTCCTGTTCTGAAGTTCCCTTGTGTAGAATTCTTCCGTCTGTGCGCTTACTGCAAGTGCAATTGGCTCCCTGTCCGGGCTGTAGCTTTGCACGATTACCCTGCCGTCCGGGAAGAATCTTCCTGCCCTGCCTGCAACCTGGGTGATTAGTGCGAAGGTTCTTTCTGCTGCCCTAAAGTCCGGCATGTGGAGCCCTGTGTCTGCAAGGACAACTCCTGCAAGCTTTAGGCGGGGAAAGTTAAGGCCTTTTGCAATCATCTGGGTTCCAAGAAGAATGTCGTATTCGCCGCTTTTGAATAGGTTAAGCTTTTCCTGCAGCTCTCCTTTTTTTGTTAGGGAATCCGTGTCTATCCTCATCACTTTTGCAGATGGAAACTTTGACTTAACTTCTGCCTCTATGAATTCCGTGCCAAAGCCAGAGTAGCCCACGTCCAGTGATCCGCACTCCGGGCATTGGGCTGGCGGTTGGATTGAATATCCGCAGTAGTGGCAGCGTAGGCGGTTTTCCGTTTTGTGGTAGGTGAGGGGAACTGAGCAGTTCTTGCACTTCATCTCAAAACCGCAGCTGTTGCACCTAAAAAAATGGGTGAAGCCCCGCCTGTTAAGAAAAAGTATTGTCTGCCGCTTTTGGTCAAGTGCGGAGCGGATTTCGTCTTCCAACTCACGGGAAAGGCAGCCTCCCTGCGAAGGTTCAAGGCTTAGGTTTACGGCTTTTATGCTTGGCATTGCTCCACCGGCAAGTCTTCTGGTAAGGGTGTGGCGTATTATGGTCTTGTCTTCCATTGCCTTCCATGATTCTACGGAAGGGGTTGCGGATCCCATTACAAGCGGAATGCCAAGCTTTGCAGCCCTGTGCATTGCGACTTGCCTTGCGTGGTAGCGGGGTGCAGAGCCAGACTTGTAGGATCCGTCGTGCTCTTCGTCTATTATTATTAGCCCCAGTTTTTTTACAGGAGCAAATATGGCGCTTCTTGCCCCAACAACAATCCTTGCCTCTTCGTGAAGAATCCGCTTCCATTCATTAAGCCTTTGGCTTGGGGTAAGCCCTGAATGCAGTACGGCTGCAACCTTTCCAAACCTTTGCACTACGGCTTCCACAACCTGAGGGGTAAGGCCTATTTCCGGGACAAGGTATATTACCCCCATTCCCTTTTGAAGGGTTCTTTCTGCTACGGTAAGAAAGACTTCTGTTTTTCCGCTGCCTGTGGTTCCGTAGAGGTAGTGGAAAAGGCTTTCGCTTTGGGTAAGGATTCCTTCTACTGCGGCATTCTGTTCGCTGCTGAGTTCTTTTTTTTCAAAGCTAAGGTCGTCTTCCGTAAAGGAAAAAGAAGAGCTGTCCGTTTCCCTGCGGCCGGATGGTATCATTGCAAAGACAGTTTCGCCGATTGAAGAGAGGTAGTACTTTTGCATCCAGAGTGCGGTCTTGTACAATTCCTGCGTTAGGATTGGCTCTTTGTCTATGTAGCGAAGGGTTGTCCTTATTTTTGTTTTGTCTACCGGGCAGTTTGCCGGTATGCCGTCGTGACAGGCCGCCACATTTCCTGTTAGCTTTCTGTTTCCAAAGCGGACTTCCACCCTGCAGCCAAAGGGGTTTTCTGGGTTGCCTTTTCCTTCTTCTGGTGAAGCTTCTGCTTCCAGGTAGGTGAATGTCTGGTTGAGGGGAACGTTTACTATTACTTCCAGGTAGCGCTGCTTGCTTGTCATTTATTGTAGTCCGGACAAATTTGGAGCAGCCTTGCCTTGAATGCCTTTAGGTCTTCCCATGCCGGTCTTTTTAGGCCTTCGTCCCTAAGCAGGGCTGAGGGGTGGTAGGTTGGCATTAGGGGGATTCCGTTAAGGTCAAAGAATTTGCCTCGGGCAGAATTTATTCCCTCTGTGGTTTTAAGAAGGTTCTGAAAGGCAGTTCTTCCCATTGCAAGAATCATCTTGGGCTTAAGGAGGTGGATTTGTGCCTGGAGGAAGCCTGAACATGCCTCTGCTTCTTCCGGCAGGGGCGTTCTGTTTGCAGGCGGGCGGCATTTTACTATGTTTGCTATGTAGCAGTTCTTTGTGCGGTCAAGTGCTATGGCTGCAAGCATTTTGTCCTAGAGCTGGCCTGCTTTGCCAACAAATGGCCTTCCTGTCTTGTCTTCGTCTTCTCCGGGGCCTTCTCCCACCACAAGTACCACGGGCTTTTCTACGCCTTCTCCGGGGACAGTGTTGTTTCTGGTAGCTGCGAGCTTGCAGTTTTTGCAGGCCTGGATTTTTTGTACTATTGAATTTATGGAAAGAGCGCTTTTTGTTTCTGCAAGAGCCTCTTCTTTTGCTTCTGCTTGCGGAAGAAGCGGGTCAG
>JAGCWT010000136.1 GCA_017961705.1 Treponema sp. | reverse complement strand
TACAAAAGTTTACAAAATAATTACAGGCAGGGCAAGTTACAGAAAGAGACTGGAGTTTTTTGACTTTTTTTTCTTCTGGAGCGTATTGATTGGTATTACTGTTTGGAAGGCTACGCCATTCCAAAGTTTTTTTTGGTCCCCCGCTTTGCAGGGTTCCGGCTAACGCCTCCATTGCCTAACGGCAACCGCTTCGCGGCCCTTCCAATCGGGGCTAGGCTTTATGGCAAGAACGTAGCAAAGGCATGAGGCCGGATTGGAAGGGCGCGGAACGCGTTGCCGTGGTGGGTGAGCTTGTCGAACCCCCGGCAATGGAGCCGAAAGGCGAAACCCTGGAAAGCCGTTCCACGAAGAATAATTCTTTGCGCCTACACTTACTGTTTACCAAGCATCTGCCGTCCATAAAATTTCCTTGACTATGCTAGACTATGGCATATAATAGAAGAAAAGGAAGTAAAATGAAGCTAGTCAAAAGGGTGCTTTTTTGCGCTGCCACAGCATTTGCCGCCGCAATTTGCCTTTCATGCCAAAAGAATCAGGAAATTCAGCAGAAGGCTCAGGAAGAAGAACACGAACTAAGAATACTTTCAGTAAACTCATCTGCTCCCCTGCCCCCTATTTACAGCGAGGAATTCTTTAAGGCAGTAATCCTTTCGAGGCAGGCAGACCTTTGCATTCCTAGACGCGACAAAAAAATGCACACGGTAAAAAAGCTTTACGCCCCTTCGGAAACAGATGCAGTCCATCTGGAGCTTGTCTACAAAAACGGAAGGCCGGAGACAAGGCTTGTTAGGCAAGAAGACAAGACGCTGGCCTACTTTCATGCACTTTACGACAACGTGGACTTCTGGGTTTTAAAGGATTCTGCCGCGCTAAATTCGGAAAGTGCAGTTATTACGGAAAACACGGCGCTTTACAAAGACAGTTCCCTAAAAGACAGGATAAAGGAAAAGGGAGCAAGCCTTTCTTTTGGAACCGTTGTTGCAAAACCACTTGGACAGGAAGAAGCGGATTCCCCTTCAGAAAAAATCTTCTATTATAATAAGCAGCTGGCCTGTGTTCAGGAAGCCTACGTAAAAAAAGGCAGTGCAAGCAAGACAAACGACGACATTGCTGTTCTAAAAATTGTTGAAGAGCTAAAGAAAACCCAGAGGGCAGTTGCAAGGAACAACCTCTTTGCAAAGGCCGCAAAGTACAAGCCCTCGCCTGCGGTAAAAGCTGCCCTCGAAGCGCAAAAGGTTGAGCGCATTTCCTACGACTATCAAGAAGTGCTTGAAAGCATTACAAAGATGAACCAAAAGAAAAGCTACGGCATAAACGTAAACGAGCTTATGACCGTAGACCAAAGCAAGGACCCCTTTGGCCACTAGCGTATCGAATAACAACTAACCGTCACCCTGAACTAGTTTCAGGGTCTGTACCGCCATTCACTTGACGGTTATTTATTAACGGAGTTAAAAAGCTGCCTGGAAACTTCCACAACGCCGCGGTGCTTTAAATTCCTGGGTTCAAAGCGGATTATGTAGTAGACAAGCTGCATAACAAGCCCTGCCCCAAATGTGCTGATTACAGTTCCAATTCCTACAGGCCCACCAAGAAGCCAGCCCGCAAGCAAAACGCATGCCCAAAGGATTACCTCTACAAGACCAATCGGCAGTCGTGGCATCCTTTTTCCAAGTCCAACAAGAAGTGAATCCCTGGGGCCGCAGCACTGGGCACACTTCATGTAAACGGCCATTCCCAGAGCCATAAAGACAAAGCCTGCAAGCATGATGGCTATTCCTGTGGCAATGCCTTTGTTAAGGGGAAAGGGATTTACGCTGTTAAAAAACTGCACGAAGTTTCCGGTAAAAAGTGCATCGATTATTGTTCCGTAGCCAATTTTTTCTTTTAGAAGAAGGTCTATAAATAAGATTGTAACAGACACCAGAGTCATGCAAATTCCATAGTTCAGCGGGAGGTGGTGGGAAAGCCCCATTCCAAGGCAGTCCCAGGGAGCAAGGCCTATGTTTGCAAAGATTGTAAGGTGAACGCCAAAAGAGAATATGAACAATCCGATTATTATCCTAAGCCATTCAAGTATTATTGTTTTCTTCATACAACCTCTTCATGTAGGCACCCCCGTTTTCCTTAAGCCACTTGTCGCAAGCCCTGTACTGGGGAAAAACACCTTCAACTTCTGCGTAAAATTCTTTTGAATGATTCATGTGGCGGCGGTGGCACAACTCGTGAACCACAACGCTATCCAAAACATCACTAGGCATTATGACCAAAAGACAGTTGAAATTCAAGTTGCCGCTTTGGGCACAGCTACCCCATCTGGAAGACTGAAGCCTTATGGAAATGCGGCCATAGGTTACGCCAAGCTTTTTTGCCCAGAATTCCACCCGCTCAGGAATTATTTTTTTTGCCTCTTTTCTTATCCCCTTTAAATCTTCTGCAGAAAGAAGCCCCATGTCCTTGGCCTTTTGCCTCTCGCACTCCTGCTTTTTAAGATGTTTTTCTATCCAGCCCTTCTTTAAGAGGATGAATTCTTTAACGCTAGCTTCGCTTATTCCGTAAGGGGCCTTTACCATAAGGCTACCGTCCGGCATTAGACTTAAAGAAATTGTCCGCCGGCGGGATTTTTTTATTGTGTAGGTTAGGTTCATTTTGGTTAGGGGCATCATACTTCCATAAGCATTTCTACAGGACAGGAAAGTGCTTTTGAAAGCGCAATCACACTTTCTGCTTTTGCAGCGTTTATGTTTTTTACCTGCTGCTCGTACTGCTGGATTGTGCGAACAGGTACACCGGAAATTTCTGCCAGCTGGCTTTGGGAAAGGGATGCCTTAAGGCGGTATTTCTTTAGGTTGCTTTCCCCTTTGCGTGAATTATACAGCTCCTTCATTTTGTCGCAGAAGTGGGTTACGTCCATTTCGTGGTAAGGGGTGTACATTGCAAGGATTTCTGTTATGGGAATTAGGGAATCTATTTGCCTAAAGGTTAGGTTTGTCTGCCACTGAAAATACGCGAGAGCCCAACCTGCCCAGTATTCAGGGCTTCTGTTGACAGCGGGACGGTATTTGTCTGCAAGGCTTTCGTCTCCCAAGACTTCCAATGCCAGCTCCACACCTGACTTTCCTGCAATCAAGGCTGCATCTCCAGAACCAAAGCGCAAGGAAACATTCGATGCAAGAAAGATTCCGTAAAAGGCGGCAAGGCTTAAGTTCAGGTCATAAACTGCAAAGTCAAGCATTGAGGCCAATGTTGTCTGGGCTTTTGAAAGGTAGCTTTTATCGTAGGCGTGAATCATCGGCCTTTACCTCCTCTAGTCATTGCGGACTCTGCCGAATCCAAAAAGAGGTTTTTCTATGATTTTGTCAGAGCCGTGATAGATTGTCTTTTTCACAGGAGTATTATACTCCTAAAGATATATAATTGGCAAGTGGGGGAAAATGTGGATTATGCATGATTTACTTTTTCTTGGCTGAAGTTGATTTTATCGACCATTTATTGACATTTATCGACCATTTTCTGCGTTGAAAGAGATTTATCGACCATTTTCTCGTTGTTGCCGCTCATGGAAGCATTATAACTTTTCTTTCTGCGCTTTCTGATGAAGTTCTGTAATCTGTGCAAGAAGATTGTCTATTTAGATATCGAGGCACAAAAACACACTTTTTGCAATGGTGCATTGGCCACTTTAGGAATATAATATAGGATATGACGCATCAAGACATGATTTTGATTTTTTGTTTTATGGTATAAGCTTGTCTTATGAATTATCCTGAGCAACACCATTTTTATATGCGCGTGCAATATCTAAAAAGCTCGTAAGCTGATGTTCGGTAAGAGTGCTGATTATATGGGATATTTCTTTCTTTTGCCAGTCAGACTTTATTCCAGATTTTGAAGGTGGCGTAGTTGAATCCGTCCCGGTAACAAGATATTCCGCAGTAGTGTTGAGTGCTTGTGCCATTTTTACTGCAACATCTGCCGCAGGTATTGAACCGCGGTACAGATACATGTTAAGAGTGTTAATGCTGATTCCAACCTTCTTTGCAAAGTCCTGCTTGGATATGCCCTGATAGTTCAGCTCATCCAAAAGCCTTTCCCTAAATAGTTCGTGCTTTTCTTCCATAAGCTAAAAATACATAATCTGTGTAATTGAAACTTGACTTTGTGTGTAATTGGATTTAATATATGTGCAATTACACATAAAATATCTTGTAATTGAGCTTAAATTGTTTTAGGGATAAAATTATGATTATTGGAATTGTTCAAATTATTATTGGCGGAATTGTATTGGGAATGAGTTTATTTACTAATACAAATGGATCTATTCAACAAACAGTAAAAGCTTTATGGATATTGACTGGCGTTATTTTAATATGTTTTGGAATAGTTTCAATTCTTCTTTCAAAAATAAAAGACGATATCTCAAACAGTTCCAATAGCAAAGAAAACTTTTATGAAACCAATATGCTCTTGAAGAATATTATAAATTCAATTTCCAATCTGGAAATCAATAATAAAAGCATTGAGTCTTCTCAAATTGAAATCACAAGTACGAATGAAAAGCAGGATAAAAATATTGATACACGTTTTGACAACTGTAAATTTATACATCGAAACGGAAGAGTTTTTGCATTATTAGACGACAACTTATACTGTACAAAATGTCACGCTTTTATTGACTCCGATCTAAAAACTATGTGTCCAAATTGCGGCACATCTCTGATGGAATAGGTTGGAATTAAGACTAAAAATTAAATGTCGTTGTCTTATTAAACGTTTTTCCGCAAT
>JAGCWT010000135.1 GCA_017961705.1 Treponema sp. | reverse complement strand
ATTTTAGATTTGCACTTACCTTCTACATTACCCATTTATTTTAATTGCAAAATTCCAGATATATAATGTATAATTAAATGTACAATTAAGAAAAGGCATGTAGCCAAATATGTAAAAGGAAATGGATTGCCATCGACTTGGAGGACTTTGACAGCAAAATGTCTTACTCAATCATAAGTGTGCTTGCATTTATACTCAATCTCATAATAAACCATGAACCTCTCAGGCATTTCAAAATCTATTCAAAAGATAAGAAAGAGAAGAAGTCCGAACATCTTACAACCATCCGCTACAGCCATTTTCTTACGGCGGCAAACTGCTACTTTATTACGGATATAATATGGGGAATTTTGTTCGACTACCGCAGCAACGACACTGTATTAGCTTTCTTGTATTGGGACTGCACCCTCTACTTTGCATTTTTGTTCCTGACCATAGTTACGTGGATACGCTATATTGTTGCCTACCTGAACAAAAAAGGGCGGCTAAGCAAAATCTTTATCAAAGTGCAATGGATTCTATTCGCGATTGGACTTATACACCTTATACTAAACCCCTTTCACCCCTTGATTTTTTATTTTAATGCGGAACATGAATACATAACGGGGCCGGGAAGGCATACATCTTTTATCCTTCAGCTAACACTATATACGCTGACTACAATATATATGTTCTATATAACATGCAAATCAAGCGGCAAAAATAAAGTGCGGCACATAGCGGTGGGCACAACCTGCCTTGTAATGAACCTCTTCCTCATTCTACAGATACTAAACCCAAACTATCCTTTCTACGGCATGGGGCTTTTAATTGGAATCTGCGTAATCCATTCATTTGTTGAAGCCGGCGAGATGAAGGAAAAAGAAATCTATGACCACATTGCAACAAGCTTGGCAGAAGATTACGAGGTCTTGTACTACATCAGCATAGAAACTGGTGAATTCCTGGAATTTTCAACGAACAAAGAATATGACTCCATGAATGTTCCAATAAAGAGCAGGAATTTTTATAACGAAACCCTGGCAAACATAGAAAAATACGTGCACCCAGACGACAGGGAATTTGCCAAGAGCATGTACCAAAAAGATGCAATGCTAAAAAATCTTGAAGGCAAAAAGTCATATTCATACAAGTACAGGATAATGATAAACGGGCAGCCAAGGCATTTCCAGTTTACGGTGATGCGGACAAATGACGACATGCACTTTATCCTCTACGGAAAGAACATTGACGACGAGATTACCGCCAAGAACATGCGGCTGGAAAACCAGAAGCACCACGTAACGTTCAGCCAGATTGCAGAAATCCTTGCGGTCAACTACGACGTGATATACTATGTTGATGCAAAGGACTCCAGCTACATAAGCTATGAATGTAGGAATATTTACGGCAAGTTGGACATGCAGAAATCGGGCGATGATTTTTTTGCAGACGCAAAAAATGACATTTCAAATATTGTCTACAAGAGTGACTGCGACCTTGTGCTTGCATTTATTGACAGGGACCATATAATCACCACCATGAACAACCAGAAAAGGTGCAGCATCGATTACCGCGTCCTGGCATTCAAAAAGACGCATTATGTAAGGATGACGGTGCGAAAGTCCACGGACAAAAGCCATTACATCATTGGCATTGAAAACATAGACGATGAAATCAGAAAGGAAAAGCGGCACCTTAAGGAACTGAATACGGAAAAGGAACTTGCAAGGCGCGACGAACTTACCGGGGTAAAGAATAAGACCGCTTACAATGAACTTGAAAAGTCGGTTCAGACAAACATAGACAACGGAATGGATTACCTGCCATTTGGATTTGTTGTGTGCGATGCCAACAACCTTAAAAGGATAAACGATACGGAAGGCCATGTTGCCGGTGATGAATACATCAAAAAATCGGCCATGCTTTTGTGCGACACCTTTGTCCACAGTCCGGTGTTCAGGTTTGGTGGCGATGAATTTGTTGTCTTCCTGAGGGGGAACGACTACTTAAACAGAAAGATGCTAATGGAAAATTTGCGCGCTCAAGTTAAGGACAACCTGCAAGCTGGAACAGGCCCAATTCTGGCATCCGGTATGGCAGAATACACTCCGGAAACAGACAGCCTTGTTTCTGAAATATTTGACCGTGCAGACAAGGAAATGTACAAAAACAAGAGGAAGCTTAAGAAAGAAGAAAGCAGCCTTATATAAGCAAAAATATGTGATATAATTTATTGAATGAAAATTTTTAGTCTTGCAGAAAAAATTTATGCCGCAGTCCGCCTTATTCCCCGCGGAAAAGTTGCATCGTATTCACAGATTGCAGCCCTTGCCGGTAACCGAAACTTGCGCCGCTACGTGGGGAATGCCCTGCACAAAAATCCAAGCAATTCCCTTACGCCATGCCACAGGGTTGTAAATGCAAAGGGCTATTGTTCAGGAAGCTTTGCATTCGGGGGAAGCCTTGCCCAACAGCAAAAACTCGAAGCAGAGGGGCTTGTTTTTACAGACAGCCATGTAGACATGAAAAAGTATGCAATCACCCAGGATGATTTTGAACTTATGCGCCTGGAACTTGAAAAAGAAGCTGACAAAATTCCGCAAGCTGGGAAATGCAGCCAAAATAGTTTGCCCCTATAATGCAGTTATACAAGAGGCAAGGAGAAGACGAAGTGGAATGGATTTCGGCGATGCAGAGGGCAATAGACTACATGGAAGCCCACCTGTTGGAAGAGATTAACTATGAAGACGTGGCAAAGAGTGTGTACAGCTCAAGCTACGAGTTTCACAGGGCATTCAGCTTTCTTACGAGCATGACGGCAAATGCCTACATCCGAAACCGCAGGCTGTCTTTGGCTGCAAGGGAAATTGTAGAAAGTGGCGGCAGGATTACGGACATTGCCTTTAAGTACGGATACGAAACACCGGAAAGTTTTACAAAGGCATTTACCCGCTTCCACGGAGTTGCGCCCAAACTTGCACGCGAGGAATCCACAAGGCTCACTCTCTTTAACCCTCTTGTAATAAAACTAACCGTTGAAGGGGGAAAGTCTATGGACTACAGAATCGTACAGACAGAGGCAAAACAGTTTCTTGCCCTGGTAAGAAGTTTTAGGAACGAAATCATCAATGATGATGACAATCACGAGGTTGCAGATTTTTGGGGAGAGGCAGAGGAAAAGAAGTTGCTCTCTCCAGCCCTCATGCTTAGAAAAGACGGAATGAAAGACCTTTACGGACTTTGCACCCCAACAAAAGCAGGCACGCAAACCTTTGACTACGGGATAGGCATTCCAATAGACAAGGACACGCAAGGCTTTGACCTTGAAAAGATGAAGCAGGAAGGATTTTTGCTCTGGAATGTAGAGCCTGCAACCTATGTTGTTTTTGACTGCATGGGTAAGGACGCAGACTGCATAAGCAAAACTTGGGAAAAGTTCTACAAGGAATTCCTTCCGCAGATGGGCTACGAGGCCGCAGACCAAACAGACTACGAGCTCTACTTTGACGCAGCAAATCCAAAAAACCGCCCAGGCTTGTTCTGTGAGCTTTGGATTCCCATAAGGAAGAAGTAGGAACAAACCATTACAGAGCCATGGATGGCGACTTAGCAACATGCAGAATTGCTACGCAATTCTGCAATCCTTGGAAAATCCAAGGATGGATTTTCCAAGGCGACCTACGCCGCCATGGAGGGGCGCGATAGCGTTGCGGAGCAATGGAGGCGAAAGCCGGAACCCCGGAACGGCGGTGGCGCAAAGGCCTGTCCGGTCGAATTAGCCAAGGCGCAAAATGGTAGAGCATGAAAAAGTATCGTCCAGAAAAATACCCGGAAGAAGGCAAAACTACGACTTTTGTAGAAGCCCAAAGAGGTCCAAACGGTTGAAAATAAATGGAGTTTGGTATATAATTCTTGCCAAAGGATTGCAAAATTGCCTAAATTTGGGTTTTTGACACAGGTTTAGGCAAATGGCGAAAACGGCTATGTTACGTTGTAAAGCAACCGTTGCGCCAAACATTCCTTACAGCAAGGAGTTTTTAATGAACGTTTCTGACATTAAACATGCTGGAATTAAGGCATGGGTTGAAGAATGTGTTAAGATGTGCCAACCTGACAACGTAGTAGTTGTTGACGGTTCTAACGAAGAATACGACCGCTTGATGAAGATTTGCGTAGACAAAGGTCTTGCAACTCCTCTTGCAAAAAAGCCGCACAGCTTTTTGTTCCGTTCACTTCCAAGCGATGTAGCCCGTGTAGAAGGACGCACATTCATTTCTTCTGTAAAAGAAGAAGATGCTGGTCCAACAAACCACTGGATTGACCCTGTAGAGCTCAAGGCAACAATGAAGGGTCTTTACACAGGCTGTATGCACGGCCGCACAATGTATGTAATTCCGTTCTGCATGGGACCTCTCGGTTCACCAATCGCAAAATACGGTATTGAGCTTACAGACTCAGAGTACGTTGTTCTTAACATGGACATCATGACTCGTGCAGGCGAAAAGGTATGGCAGTACGTTGGCACAAACGGCGACTGGGTTCCATGTCTTCACTCTGTTGGT
>JAGCWT010000134.1 GCA_017961705.1 Treponema sp. | reverse complement strand
TTTTTAAAATTTTTTATTTTTTTTTCGCAAAAACTTTTGGCACTGTTGACACTCAATATATACAATGATAAAATCGTATTACTTTATGTCCTGCCGCTACAGTCGGCCAGGCATTTCATCAAGAATATTTTTAAAAGAAGGATTCCCTTTATGGAAGAAGAAATCACAACTCCTAAAAAAACAAAAAAAGACGGCGCAAAGATAGGAGCCGTAATTATCCTGGTAATTTCAGCAATCGTATTTATTCCTGCTGGCGGAAGCATGCTGTTTGAATCGCTTTCAAATGCAGGCAGAACACCGGTTTTCGGTTCCTACAAAGGACAGAAAATCGAATACAAGGCCGGAACTGAATTTGCAGACCGCGTTTCCTACATGGCTGAACTTTACAAAGCATACGGCCAGGATCTTAACCAGAACACATACTACTCAATTTTTACAGGCGCTTTTGAAGGCACCCTTCGCTCAATGGTATATTCTGCCGCAGTAGAAAAGGCAAACTGGACACCATCAAAGGACGCTGTTAACCGCGCAATCCTACCCCGCTTCTTTGACGAGAACGGCAAGTACTCAGAAAAGCTCTACAACCAGACGGACGACGCAGAAAAGGCAGAACTCCGCAAGACAGCCGCCACAAACCTGGCTTTCATGCGCTACAACGACGATGTTATGGGTTCAGACACAAAAGTTTCCGGCAACCCAATGTACGGTCTTAAGGCTTCATCAAAAGAAAAGTCTTTCATTGCCGCAATGGACAGCACAAAGCGCTCATTCGACCTTGCAGCCTTCAGCACAAATGACTTCCCCGCAGAAGAAGCAGCAAAGTACGGAAAGGCAAACCCGGACAAGTTCAGGAAGCTGGACATTTCTGCCGTAACACTTGACGGTGAAGACGAGATAAAGGCACTTAGCAAGCAGATTAAGAACAACGAAGTTACCTTTGACGACGCAATCAGCGAAAAGTCAACAAAGTATTTTACCGGCACAGACGGAAAGCTTTCTGTTCCATATTACTACGGCCTCTTGAACATAATCCAGAATGCAGAAGACGCAGAAAAAACTGTGGCACTCACAAAGGGTTCAATTTCTGACCCGGTACAGACAAGAAGCGGATGGACAATCTTCCGCATTGACTCAGACGCAAAGGCAGCAGACTTTACAGACGATGCAATGGTAAACACTGTCCTTGAATACCTTAAGTCATCAGAAAAGGGCTACATCGAAAACTTCTATTCTGAACGCGCAAAGGCATTCATCTCCGAAGCAAAGCTTTCTTCTTTTGACGATGCATGCGAAAAGTTCTCCATTACAAAGGCAGACGTTGCAGCCTTCCCTGTAAACTACGGAAACTCTCCATTCTACAACTCAACACCTTCCGATGTTGCAGAGCTTGCAGGTCTTTCTACAAACGAAGCAGTTCTCCAGAAGATGTTTAAGCTTAAGAAAGACGAAATGAGCGAACCATTCGTTCTTGCTTCAAACGTAATCGTAGCACGCTGCACTGGAGTTCAGAAAGATGCACCGGCAGACCTTGCAAACTTTGACGCCAACGTTGCACAGACAGACCAGTCTTGCTCACAGACAAACCTCAAGAGATTTGACGGTGTTGTAGACGACTTTATGACAACATACTTCAAGTACTTCATTTCTGGTGCTGAAGAGGCCCAGTAGGTTCTGCTTGAATACACAAAACCAAACGGGAGTTGGTGCAGGAAAAGCCCTTCTCCCTCTGGACGGCAAATGGCCTGAGGAAATTCAGTTTGAAGCATCCTCGGCCAGCGGCATGCCAGAAACAATCCGCTACAAAGGGCGCTACCTTTATTCCAAATACAATCCTACGCGCTCAGTTCTTTCCCTTATCCAAGGCACAAAATTTTTACCCGGCACAATCGTAATAATATGTTCCCCATGCCTTTGCTACGGCACGGATGAATTGCTAAAGGCTTTGGATGAAGCATGCAAAGAAGGCGGTGAAGACTCAAAGACTGAAGTGTGCGCAATAGAGGCAGACAGGAATCTTTACGGTCTTGCAAAAAAAAGTCTTGACGCAAAAGAAGAATACAAAAGAATTCATTTTTATTTTTCAGACCAGCTGGATGAATTTGAAGCATTCCTTAACGAAAAAATTTCCACCGGAAGTTTCCGCCGCATACTAAGGCTGGACTTTAGCGCAGGAACCCAGTTCAATGCGGAATGGTACACTTCAATTTGCAACGCCGCAGAACAGATGGTTGCATCCTACTGGAAAAACAGAATCACAATAGTAAAAATGGGAAGGCTCTTTTCCCACAACATATTCAAGAACCTGTCTTTGGTTGGCAAAGAAGAATCTGCATCGGACACTTTTTTACAGAAAGCGGCAGGAATGGTTTTAAAACCAATAATCGTCTTTGGGGCAGGAGAAAGCCTGGACAAAACCTTTGCAAAAGAAAACATCCCGCTCATAAAAGAAATAGAAGCAGGCCGCTACTTTATAATTGCGGTTGATGCCGCCGCCCAGGCACTTCTTGCGAGAGGAATAAGGCCAGATGCAATCGTTGCAGTAGAAAGCCAGTTTGCAATCCAGGAGTCATACGCAAGCTTTACAAAAGAAGATTTTGAACAAATCATCCTCTTTGCAGACCTTTGTTCACGCCCCCAGGTTGCACGCCTTTTTAAAAAGAGAATCTGGTTTGCATCTGAATATGCAAAGTGCCAATACCTTGATTCAATAAAGGAAACGGGAATCATCCAAAACCTTATACCGCCGCTCGGCTCCGTTGGACTTACGGCTGTTTACATTGCACTTGTAATAAGGCAGAGCATTGCAACAAGCGTATTTGTTAGCGGAATGGATTTTTCATATTCAGCGGGAAGGACACATGCAAAAAACGTAGCGGCATCAAAGCGGCTCCTTGCAAACTGCACAAGAAAAAGCGGATCTGCAAACTATTCGGCATCCCTTCTGCCACCAGCCTTTCCTGTTAAAAGCAAGGACGAAAGCAAAATGTATTCATCCCAATAATGGAAAGCTACGCCATAAACTTTGCGGCAATCTTTGGCGGACAAAAGAACCTCTACGATATTGGGGAATGCGGCATAGACCTGCACCTAAAAAAATGCACGGCAACATCCGTTTGGACAGTGGCATCCCTGCAAAACAAAAATTCTTCATCGGATAAAATACAAATAGACTTTGACCAAGAAAAAAAATACAAGCAGCTTATTTCCAGCTACATAAAAGAAGAAAAAGATGCGCTTACACAGCTAAAAGACTTGCTTGTAAATGGAGAGAAGTCTGAATACAAAAAAGACGGCACAACCCTTAGCGGGCAAATACTTGGCATACTTTCGCCAAGGGAATACCTCTTCCTTCACTTTCCGGACGGCAACAGGGCAAGCACTTCTACCCCCTTCCTAAAAAGGGTAAGGGCAGAAATTGACAGTTTCTTAAAAATCCTAAAAGACCAGTAATAAACCGTCATTCCGAACTTGCTTCGGAATCTGTAAATGTTAGCGAATGTATCGCGGTACAGACCCTGAATCATGGTTCGACACGCTTACAAACCGTTCAGGGTGACTCTTATATTTATTCCTAGTCTTCCTTTTCCTTTAGGACTGCAAGGAATGCGCTCTGGGGGAGTTCTACGTTTCCTGCCATAAGCATGCGCTTCTTTCCGGCCTTCTGCTTTTCCAAAAGCTTTCTCTTACGGGTAACGTCGCCACCGTAGCACTTTGCAAGAACATCCTTTCGGACAGGGGTAACGGTTTCGCGGGCAATAATCTGGCTTCCTATTGCACCCTGAATTGCAATCTTAAACTGCTGGCGGGCAATTTCTCCCTTAAGGCGCTCACAGACAACCTTTGCATGTTCAACCGCATTGGGTCTAAAGCAAAGCTGGGCAAGTGCATCAACAGGCTTTCCGTTTATGAGAATGTCTATCTTTATAAGATCTGTTGGGCGGTAATCTGTAATCTCGTAGTCAAAGCTTGCGTAACCGCGGCTGTAAGACTTTAGCTTGTCGTAGAAATCAAAGAGAATCTCCGCAAGAGGCATGTGGTAGGTAAGCTCCACACGCTTTTCGTCCAGGTACTGCATGTTGGTCTGCTCACCACGCTTAAGGCGGCAAAGCTCCATAATGCTACCAAGGAATTCAGAAGGGGTAATTATAGAAGCCTTAATGTATGGTTCCTGGGAAGCCTCTATTTTTCCTTCCGGATAGTCGGCAGGATTATCCACAAAAATCTCGTCGCGGCCGGCAGGCTTTACCCGGTACTTTACGCTTGGAGCCGTAAAAATAACAACCTGGTCAAAGTCACGCTCAAGGCGCTCCTGCACAATCTCCAGATGAAGCAAGCCCAAGAAACCGCAGCGGAATCCGTTTCCAAGTGCAAGCGAATTGTCCTTTTCGTAAACAAGGGAAGCATCGTTCAGCTTTAACTTTTCCATGCTTTCCTTAAGCTCTTCATAGTCATTTGAATCAATAGGATAAATGGAAGAGAATACTACAGGCTTTACTTCCTTAAAACCAGGAAGCGGCTCTTTTGCAGGATTTGCAGCAGAAGTTACAGTATCACCAACGCGCACGTCGGCAACAGTCTTCATACCAGCAATAATATAGCCTACGTCTCCAGCCTCCAGTGCAGAAGTTTCCTCGTACTTGATTTTAAAAAGACCAACCTGCTCTACCTTGTACTCTGCCCCGCTGCTCATAAGGCGGATTGTGTCTCCAGCCTTTACCCTTCCGTCCATTACGCGGATGTGAACAATAACGCCCCTGTATTCGTCATAGTGGCAGTCAAAAATAAGGGCGGTAAGGGGTGCATTTACGTCTCCCTCTGGCGGCGGGAACTTTGTAACGATGGCTTCCATAAGGTCGTCTATTCCCTGCCCGGTCTTTGCGCTAACAAGCTGTGCGTCCGCAGAATCAAGGCCAAGGTCGTGGTCTATCTGCTTTTTAACGCTTTCTATGTCCGCAGAAGCAAGGTCGATTTTGTTAACAACGGGAACAATAGTAAGATCCTGTTCCATTGCCATATACATATTGCTTACGGTCTGGCTTTCCACACCCTGTGTTGCGTCTATTAAAAGAAGTGCACCTTCGCAGGAAGCAATTGCACGGCTAACCTCGTAGCTAAAGTCAACGTGACCCGGCGTGTCTACAAAATTAAGCTCGTAGTCGTTTCCGTCTTTTGCGCGGTAGGGAATTGTTACGGCCTGGCTCTTTATGGTTATGCCCCTTTCCCTTTCAATGTCCATGTTGTCCAGAATCTGGTTCATCATCTGGCGGTCTTCGATTATCTTTGCCTTCTGAATAAGGCGGTCTGCCAGCGTGGATTTTCCGTGGTCAATGTGCGCGGTAATACAAAAGTTGCGCTTGAATTTTAAGTCTCTCATAAAGTTCCCTTGTGCTTGGATTCCTAACTATAGCATACAAATGAACTTTTGACTATAGGAGCTATTTTTTATTTTTATTTGGAGCGCACGTTATTTGTAGACTGCCCTTGCGGGACCGCTTGTGTTACGGGCTTTCCGGGGCTGGCGCCCTAACCGGGCGCGGTGCTTACGCACGTACTTCGTACCCCCTCCAATCCCGGCTAGGATTAATGTGCTAAGGTGCCTAAGATTCTACATCCGCGATAAGTTCCAGAAGAACTATGCGTTCTGCGCCGGGATCTTTTACAAGGATTTTTGTTGAGCCTTTCTCAAAGATTTTAACAAGCCCTGTAGTATATTCTGCAAAAACTTCGCTTTCAAAATGTTTTCCATCCATGTCAAAGGCAAGCTCTAGGAAGAGCCCTTCATCTTTTTCCCAGAAATGCTTCTTTCCGTGACTTCCCATTACACTTGCGACAACCTGCTTACCGGCAGGCCTTTCTTTTTGAATCCAAAAGAAACGGATGATTACCACAACTATGAGAATAAAAAGTATTACGACTTGAGCATTTGCCTCAAAGTAATCGCGTTCCAGATGAATTCCTTTTTTATTTACAGTAATTCCCAATCCTAAATTCACAGCAAGCAAAAATGAATAAATTAAAATAAGTGTGCCTACAAATCTTATAACAGGATCTTTTTTTATTGCTTCTTTTATGCTTACTCTCATGGGTTTTAATATAGCAAAAAGAATGCGCCTTTACAAGCAGATAAAAACAAGCCTACGCCGCCATGGAGCCCCGGCAGTACCGGCCGAAGGACGGTATGAGCGTGAGCGAAGGGCGGAACGGCGGTGACGAGATAAAACTTACGGTCGAGTTAGCCAAAGAGCAAAATGGTAGAGCTAAAAAAAGTACCGTCCAAAAAATTCCTAAAAATAATATGGGCTGTCCAAGGGGGCTGCTAGTCCCAGGCCTACGTCCAAGAATCCGTTCTTGCGTTTTCTTGCGTAAAGGGTAAGGGAAATTGCAGTCTTGTCCGGGGAAACCTGGGTGGAAAGAATTTTTACTGGGTCACCTTCGCTGAATCCGGAAACATCTGCCAGAGAGCCTTTTATGAGCCTGGAGATTGTATATTCGCGCTTGTCCTTGGAGGAAGCCCTTACAAGTTCCGTGCCAAGGATTGGAACCAGAGCGCCGGAGATTAGGTCGTGGGTGTAGACTTCGTAGCCTGGGGAATCCGGGCGGACGTTAAGATAAAGCGTGTGTTCCTTGCGGACGCCTTCTTCCGAAAGGGTTGTAACCCTTACTATGGAGCCGGCTTTTCTCTGCATAAAATAATACTGGAGGTCGTCAAGGGAAGTTACTTTTGTACCGCCTATTGAAACGATTGTCTGGCCAACTTCCAGGCCTGAAAGATATGCGGGGCTGCCAGGCATTGTGTACATTACGGAAAGGCCTTCGTTCTTTGCGCCTGAACCGGGGAGCCTTTTTGTTTTTCCGTAAGCGCCTGTCCAGGGATGCCGTCTTTTTCCGCCTGCCGCAAGAAGTGGAAGCTCGTAGCGCAGGTATTCAACCGGGATGGCAAAGTTAAGTCCCTGGTAGTTCTGCACGCCTGCAAATACGATTGCCTGTACGCGGGCCTGGCTGTCTATAAGTGGGCCGCCAGAGTTTCCGCTGTTAACTGCCGCGTCAATCTGGAAGACTTTTCCGCTTGTAAAGAGTTCCCTGTCTTTTGCGGAGATGATGCCGCTTGTGAGGGTTCTGTCCAGTCCCAGCGGGGAACCGATTGCATAGACTTTGTCGCCAACGTTAAGGTCGCTGCTGGAACCAAGAGTAAAGACATAAGGTGCTTTTACCTCTGCCTTTAAAAGCGCAAGGTCTATTGTGCTGTCCCAGCCCACAATCTTTGCGGGGATGCGGGTGTCCGGGTCTTCTGCAAGTTTTATGTAGCAGCGGGCAAAACCTTCGTACTTGGGGTCTACGCAGCTGGAAATTACGTGGTGGTTTGTGATGATGTAGCCGTCGCTCGAAATAAAGAATCCGCTTCCAAGCATTGCGTCCGGCCGTCCCACTCCTTTTTCTACTTTTACGCCCTTGTCTACAAAAACCGTAACTGTTCCGTTTATTGTAGAAGAAAGTGGCACTGACTTTTGTGTCCTTGCATTTCCAAGCCCCGGAACTTTTGAATTTATTAGGCTGCGGAGCTGGCTGTCTGACTTTGCAAGCTGGGAAAGACGTGGATAGTTCATGGCTTTTAATGACTCGTAGTAGCCAAGTGAATCCAGGTACTTTTGTTCGGAAAGGGATTTGTTGTAGGCATCCACAACCTTTTGCATCATGTCGTTGTAAAGAGTCTGAACCTTCTGGTTGCCGCTAACGTTTTCCTTTAGTATTCCTGCACGCCAAAAAGCCTTTACACAGTCGCTTTCCGGAAGCTCGCGTATGGTTTTTATCTCGTATTCAACTGCGTCGTTTTTTGAATAGTTTACGGGCTCGTAAAGCTGAACCTTGTCCTTTTTGCTACCTGCACAAGAGGTAAGCCCAAGGACCAAGGGAATCAGGCAAAGGCGAGCTATATTTTTTATCTTCAAATCTTTCATCTCTGTATTTTTTATTTCTTAGGCTTTGCTGCCTTTTTTTCGTTTTCTACCGGGAGACCCTTCATAATCATGCCGTATGCGGTGTCTCCGATTTTTATGCCCTTTACGCGGAAACCACCGTATTCAACCACCATGGCAACGCACTGGGTTGGGTTTCTGCTTAGGCTTGTAAGGACTTCTTTTGCAAGTTCGCTGGAACCGGTTTTGCCAAGCCAGTAGAACTTGTACATGGGGTCTTCAGTTACGGTAACTGAGCGTCCTCCCTTTGTTACGGAAGCTGGCACGCCACCCTTGGAAGTGATGCAAACCTGGGCCTTGTTTTCGTCGTAGAAATAGGCTTCTTCAAGTACGGCTTCGTCTTTTGGGGCATTCTTTGAGCTGCGGGATTTTTTTACAAAGCGTATGTCCCACTTGCCGTCGTTGTTTGTGTCCCAGGAAGAAATCTTTCCGCCAAGTGGAAGGTATTCTTCCGTAAAGTCTGGAACTGAGTCGCGGTTTGTGTCTACCTGAATCTGCTTTAGGTACCAGGGTTCGTTGTCGCTAGTTACGCTTCCGAACATGTTGATTATTACGTTGCGCTCGTCTTCCATAGAATGAACGTCCATGGAATTGTCCTTGTCCTTTTCGTAAATTTCTGTGGTCTCAAAAACACCGTCGCCGTCTGCGTCTACTGAACGCATGTAGGGAATGTCGTTCTTGAACTGGGCACGGGCATAGAGCTTACCGCTTTGCATATAGTCTCCGCTCTGGATTTTTCCGTCCAGCACATAGAAGATTATGCTTGCTCCCGTCCTTTCTTTTGTTGGAACATGGGCAAGGGATGCGGCTGCTGCAAGCTTGGCAACAGGAAGCGGGAATGATGAAGGCTGGGCTCTTGTTCTGTCCTTGAGGCTTGAGCGAACCACAAAATTCTTGGGGTTGTAGTCTTCAAGGTTTGGAACCGGAACATAGAACTGTATGCTGTCTCCAAAGCTAAGGTCTTTGTCTGCCTCTATTTTTACAGGAGTCCACTTTAGGGCACCCTGAGAGATGTCGTAGGAAGCAAGGGTATTGCCCTTTTCGTCACGGAAGCCAACAACCTTGAGGTATGGGTATTCACCCCATTCAAAGAACATGTTGTTGGGGTTTGCAGAACCGCTGAGCGGGTTTCCAAAGTCGCAGGCAACCCTCCATTCGTGTAGTTCGTCCTGGTTTGCGTCGTAGATTATTGTCTTTGGTCTTCCACGGGAATATACAATGCGCATGTTGTAGATGCCGTCTCCGTCCGTATCGCGGAAAATTGTTCCGTTAAAGGCAAGGAGGAATGCTGCTGCCTTTTCCTTTGCATCGTTTTCCGTAAGGTTGGAAACAAAGCTCTTGAGCATATTGTAGTCAAGTCCCTTGGCGGCAAATTTTTCTATATACTGCACCGCTTTTTCTTGGGACAAAAGGTTCTTTTTTACGGCAACTTCCGCAAAGAGGGGGTGCTTAAGTCCACGGGCAGAGAATGACTGGAGCATTTTTGTCTGGATTGCACCCCTTGCAAAAAGGGCGGCATAAATTTCAAGCTCGGCGTCTTTGTCCGGGGCAGCGGCGGCATACTGGCTTATGGTAGAAATAAAGAAATTGGCAATTCTTCTTACCTGCTCGTTGTCGTCTGTAGGTGATTCGTTCTTAAAGAAAAGAAGCGGGAAGCGTGAATCTTTTGGGTAAATCTGGCGGGCATTGTCTATCTTGTTTCTTGCCTGTTCCAAAGCACCAGGTGTGTGTATTCTATAGTAGGATTTTGCACGGATATATTCAGCGTCGGCAGAAAAGACCAGGGGAGCCTTGTCCAGAACCGCAGAAACTTCTTCGTAGCGCAGGGTGTCGCAGAGGATGTCTGCATAGAGGACGCGGGCACTGTCGTAGTTGTAGTTGGCCCAGTTGTCCAATTCCAGAGCCTTTTCGGCGTAGGAAAGAACATCTGCAGAAGGCTTTCTGTTCTTGTTGCAGGCAAGTGCCTTCATGTACCACAAATCCGAAATTGAATCGTCGTAAGCAAGGCCAAGTTCCACCTGACTTGCAACAGCACCCCAGTTTGACTGGACTGCATAGTCATTGGCAAGAGCAAGGCATCTTAGGGCAGTACGCCTGTTTGCCATGGCAGCGCTGTCTTTTAAGGCATCGCCTGTATTTATGGGCTTAAGGGCCACCGCACTAAAAATTGACGCAAACTCAAAAAGAGCAAAAACACCGATTTTTACAATTTTATTCATTTTTCTTCCCTTTGTACAATCCAATTGTTAAACCCCAAAGGAGCGCCAAGGATACAGACCAGGGGCTGCAATGGAGAAGTCAAGTCCTGGACAACAGGAATTTCGCTGCGGAAGGAACCGCACTTCCAGCCGTCAAGAATACCGGAAATGCTCTTAAGGCTTCCGGAAGCAGTTTTTATTGAATCGCCAGCCTGCCTGCTTCTGAATGCAAACGGAAATTCAAGTCCCTCAATGTCCACGCTAAAAGGCGCATCTTGTTTTGGGTCAAGAGCCTGCTTAAGCTCCAGGTGCATCTTACTTCCGGCCTTGGAAGCGGAAACCGTCCACTTGCCGGCACGTACAATGCCTTCTTCTCTGATTATAGCAAAAAATCCGCTTTCTGTCGCTACCTTCTGCACTTTTCGCGCAAAAATACGGCCACCGGAACAAAAGACTTCTGCCCCCGACGAATTTTCTGCCCAATCTTTCTTTATTTTCGGCAGAATTTGCAGATTTCTTTGAATGCGTTCAATAAAAGTATATGGAATGCGGAGCTGCGGCTGGTCACAAAGCACTTTGTCCAGGGCTGAATAAATTATCCTTGACTGGAGGGCTTCCGGCAAGCGCTTGAATTTGTCTTGGGAAAAGGAAACCTGCCCATCTTCCTCCTTCCAGTCTATTTTTTCTATTGAATCCCTGGCAGATGCGCTGATGAAGGATTCGTCCAAGGACATCTTGCGCCCCAGGGAAAGAACTGCCTTTTGCCAGCCTGAAAGTTCTGAGTTCAAGAAGGGGATTATCCTGTTGCGGATTTTGTTCCTTAGCATTGAATTTTCTTTGTTGGTGGAATCTGTCCTGAATTCAAGGCCAAGAAATGCAAGGTAGGCTTCTATCTCTGGGCGGGAAACGTTTAAAAGTGGCCTTACAAAGCGGTCTCTTACTTGTGGAATACCGGAAAGGCTTTGGCTTGCACCTCCGGAAAAAAAGCGCATCAGAAGGGTTTCTTCCTGGTCGTTAAGGTTGTGGGCAAGGCAAAACCAGTCAATGCAAAACTTTTCTATTGCAGTCTCAAAGGCCTGGTAGCGCAAAAAGCGGGCAGCCTCTTCCGTTCCCCCACCCCTCTCTGACTTTAGCCTTTCTACGGAGCCTCTGGGTATGTCCACACGGAAGCACCTTACGCCTATTTTTTTGCAGTAGCCTTCTACAAATGAAGCGTCGCCCTCCGTCTGCTGGGCAGGCCTTATGTTGTGGTTTACGGTAACGGCAACAAGGTTTTCTTTTGGAAGAATCCGTGAGAGCGATGTTAGCAAAGAGATGGAATCTGCACCGCCGCTTACCCCAACACCAAAGACAGATGAAGGGGAAAAAGCTGCAATGCATGCTTTAAGGCCAGAGAGCACCTTACTTTCAAAGTCTTGCGCTATATCTTTCACAAACAGACCCCTGCCGCCAAAAAGCCAACGGCGCAAACAAAAAGCCCCGCTGTGGAAGCGGGGATATTATTAGCCTTGTTACTAAAAAAGACCTTTTAAAGAAGCTTGATTATTTCTTTGGAGGTGCAATAGTAACGATGAGGGCTGTTGGTTTTGTAATGAGAGTGATCTTGTCGCTAAGGTGAAGATCTGCAACTGTGAACTTCTGTCCGATTTCTACTGCAGAAACATCAGCTGTAATTGATGTTGGCATATCATCGGGGAGAGCCTTAAGCTGAACAGAAGGAATGTGCTTTACCATGAAACCACCCTTAAGAACACCAGCCGGAGTTCCGGAATAGTGCATCTTGAGTTCTGCCATGATAGGCTTCTTTCCGCTTACGATGTGGAAATCTGCGTGAAGGTTCTTGTCTGTCTTGATGTCGTATTCTGTGTCCTGGATATAGGCCTTGTTGTCCTGACCGTCAATCTTGAGGTTAATCAATGTTGTTGGAGTGATTGTTCTCCAAACTTTTGAAAATTCTGCGGCATCGATGTCGAGCATGATAGACTCGCCCTTCTCGTTATAGGCTACTGCTGGCAAACGTCCTGCAGCACGGAGGTCCTTAGCAGCCTTTTTTCCTGTTTCTTTCCGTACTTTTGCATTAATCACAAACTGTTCCATTCTGGAAACTCCTTAAAAAAAAATTACACTTTAAGTATTAAAACTGGGACGGCTGGATTCGAACCAGCGGAATGACGGCACCAAAAGCCGTTGTCTTACCACTTGACGACGTCCCAAAATATACTAAGATGCAGATTAGTCATTTGCATCACTAGAGTCCGTTTCTACATGGCCAGCTTCGTATTCGCCCAGAATCTTTTCCTGGAGCTCATTGCGAAAATCAGGGTTGATAGGATGGGCAACATCCTTGTATTCCCCGTTAGCCGTCTTTCTGCTTGGCATGGCTATGAACATTCCCGTCTTGCCTTCAATAATCTTGATGTTGTGCACGACAAAGCAGTTGTCAAACGTAATTGTTACATAGCCCTTAAGCTTTCCCTCACCTTCTACCTTGCGGATCTTTATTTCGGTCACCTGCATAGTTTTTATCCTCCTGTAATCACGCTAAACCAGCGCTGCATGCCAGTTTTCGGACAGTATTTGAAACGCGGCCTGCGCTTTTTCAACCTCTTTAAATATTCCGAATACTGACGATCCAGAACCGGACATATCGACAAAATCTGCACCGCACTGCCTTAAGGCCTGCAATGCAAGGGATATTTCGCCAAAATGCGCGGTTACAGGAGCTGTAAAATCATTCTGAAAAAACCACTTCCGTACCGGTTTATTAAATTCTTCTACAAAAGAACGTATGTCACCGTCTGCATCACTTGCTGTAAAACCTTCTTTCTGATGGCGCTCATCAATCCATGCATAAGCATCCTTGGTTGAAACACTGACACCAGGAAAAAGAAGCAGGATGTGCAAATCCTTACGTCCTTCAATTTGAGTTACCCTATCACCTCTTCCCTGAACAACGGCTGTAAAATTTTCACAACCGCTGTACAAAGCTTTTGTAAAGAAAAAAACGTCGCTGCCTACCTGAGATGAAATTTCATCTAGAGAGGTTTCGGTTAAATGCGTATCAAACAAAATGTCCAGAGATTGAATAAAAGAAGAAGCATCACTTGAGCCGCCCCCCAATCCACCGCCGGCAGGAATGTGCTTTACCAATTTTACGCACACACCCTGACAAACACCAGTCAGCACGCAGAAAGCTTTGTATGCTTTAGTAAAAGTGTTTTCTTCTGGCAATGCAAAATTATCACACTCCACGATACACGAATTATTTTGCCCAGAAAGACTAACCGTAAGCTCATCACGCAGGTTAACAACGGTAAAAATACTTTTTATATCGTGATAACAGTCTTGCCTCTTTGGAAAAACTTTCAAGCCAATGTTGATCTTGGCAGGAGCAAAAGCCGTTATACTTTTACACATACGTAGTCATTATATGTATTTGCCAATTCAATGTCAATTGGATAAGCGATTTTTTTGAGGAAATCGGGCTGGTAGGGATAGAAATTTTGCAAGATTTTCTAAAAAAATGCAATATTCTGCATTATTTCGCAAAAACCGATTGACAAAAGGCCAAGTAAAATTTACATTCTAGGTGAGTGTTGGCCAGTAAAAAAAAGGCTTAACCGCAACAAACAAGGAGTGCATTCATGCTCGAAGACGATTTTCTAGACTTTGCAATGGCTGCAGGTTTTGATGAAGATTACGACGACAATTCAGACGATTATTACGATGACGATGATTTTGACGATGACTTTGAGGATGAAGAAGACGGTTCATTCGAGGACGAACTAGACGAAGAAGACGACGACTACGACGAGCCTTTTGATGACCAGGAAGCCGAAGACGGATACGACAACCGCCGCCGTGGCTTTGACGACGACTTGTACAACGACGACGAAGAAATAGAAGAAGACTCGGATCCTGCCGACCTGGACTTCTAGTATAACGAATAATAATCAAATCTCCCCCTGAACAGGTTGATGAACCTGTCGAACCACAGGGGTTGTACAGCAAAGAAACACAGATTCCGAAATTCACTTTCGCAGCAAGTTAGTGTGAATGTGGCGTAGCGTTCGGGATGACCAGTTATTGTCTGGATTGACATGAGCAATCTTTTAAAGCAGATTATCGGGTTGCGGTTCGACCAAGCTCACCAACCATTCGACATTTGACCTTGTATATTATTTTGTTCTAACTGCCCGGATTAAAAGAAAATCGGGTTTGTGCAAGTTATCCTCATAATCAGGGTATTTTTTGATTGTTTCTTCGCTTGGATAAGGTTCAAGGACTTTTTGAATTATAAAACCAGAGTCTACAAGAGTGTTGATAATGCTTGAAAAAGTTCTGTGATACTTTATCACTTCATCCACAAACCACTTTGAGCACCTTTTGCCGTCAACCGAATAATTTGAGATGTTTGCATATATCTTTTTTCCCTGTCCGTCCCTGGTCCAGCGGTCTCCTTTTGTAAAGCAAGTGTTCAGGGGATTTTCCTGTGAAAAGACAAAGAGGCCTTTTTCATTAAGAAGGTTATGCACATTTTTGCAGACGGAAGCAAAATCCTGGACATAGTGCAAGGCAAGAGAACTTACTATTAAATCATACTTTTCATCGAGGCATGCAATATCTTCAATCGGAATATTCAGAAAATCAATATTTGGGGCAGAATTTTCCAGCCGGGCAATTCTGAGCATTTTTTTTGAAAGGTCAATTCCGGTAACTTTGGCGGCTCCCCTTTTTACGAACTCCTTGCAGTTTTCTCCGTAGCCGCAGCCCAAATCCAGAATTTTCAAATCTTTTAAATCGGGCAACAAAGAAAACAAGGCCGGCTTTTCAAACAAAATGTTTGAATTTACTTTATTCTCCCTTATTTTCTGATAGCCTTCAAAAAAGACTTCATTATCATAAACATTTTGTTTTGACATTTTTGTATTCCTTGAATTTCTTTCTTGCCAACAAGCCTAGCCCCGATTGGAAGGGCGGCGCAGCCGTTGCGCAAGCAATGGAGCGATAGCGGAACCCTGGAAAGCGGGAAAATGCCACGGAGTCTGGCCGGTTCCGGAGGACCGGACACAGTAAAAAAAGCAGTACGCTCCAGAAAAAAAGACTATTTTAGAATCTTTCCTGCATGCCAGAGTTTTTCCAGGTCGTAGAAGGCGCGCGCATCGGCGGACATAAGGTGCACCACGACGGAGCCAAGGTCGATTAGGTTCCAGTCATCGCCCTGGGGAGTCTTGCGGGCTGTGGGGTGGATTTCCATGCCGTTTTCTGAGATGTAGTCCTTGACCTGCCTGTAGAGTCCCTGCCAGTGGGCGCTGCTTGTTACCGTAACGATTACAAAGTAGTCTGTCCAGCTGTTGAGCCCGGTTACGTCTATTACGCGGACATCCTGGCCCTTGCCGTCTTCCATGAGTTTTGCAATTTCAAGAGCCTTGTCCTGTTCTGTCTTTTCTGTATTTTCCATATTAGTCTTCCTCTTCTTTTCCTGTGTAACCGCCGCGAACATAACGGCCGTCCCAGTCTTTTCCAAGATATACGGTAAAGTCTACGTCCGATGATTCGTTTCCGTAGCTTAGCGGTTTTACTTCTTCGTATTCAATGTATTTGCACTTTATGAAGTCGGAGAGTACGCGGAGGGATTCCGAGTCCCCTACGTGGCTTACGATGAGGGTGTGCTCCATTTCCTCGTTTGCGTTTCCGTATTTTAGAACTTCGTAGCCCATTCCCTGCAAAAGGAAGGCTGCGTTTCTTGCGGAACCGGTTACGCTTGTTGCGTTCTGGATTTCTACGACATAGACACGGCTTCCACCGCGCTCCTCTTCCGAAACCAGCGTTGCAAGGGTTGTCTTTATTACGTCCTTGATGAGCTGGCCTCCGTCCTGAAGGAACCAAAGCTGCTGGCCTGTGGATGTTGTGCGGAGCATTCCCTGGGGGAAAAGTGGCGAAAGGCTGTCTGTGTTTACCGAACAGATTAGAGAAAGAAGCTTGTAGAACAAGTCGCCCTCTACGCTTGCGTCAAACTTTGAGGCGTATACGGAAAAATCTTTTTTTCTTAGCACGTTCTTTTTGTTTTCCGTAATGGCTGAAAGCAGGGCCACAAGTACGTTCTGCCTGCGGTCGTCAACGTCGCTGTCGCTTTCCCCGGGCAATCTGTAGGTTACGTAGGTTCTTACCTTGTCTCCGTCCAGCGTTATTTGGCCGCTTGGAAGTAGCCAACGCTCGCCTTCTTCCGTAACGGTGTCTACCGGTGAATAAACCAGTACGTTCAGCCCGCCCAGCAAGTCTGTTAGCAGGGAGAGGTTGTCCAGGTTTATGTCTATTGTAAAGGGGATTACGGTGTCCGTGAGGCGCTCAATTTCCGAGACGTAGGTTTTCATCCCCTTTTCGCGGTAGATTGCGTCTATGCGGTCCGTGCGCCCAAGGCTCTTGTCGAAGATGTCGCCTATGTTGCCCGGTATGTCGAACAAGGCACCCTTGTTGTAAGGCGGGTAAAAGGCGAATATGTCTGTTACAAGTGCATTACCCTCTCCGTCGTTTATTACGAGAAGGGTTTTTACAACTTCGTTTTTGGCAAGTGTCTCTTCCAACGGGTCGCTTGTTAGAGTGGATGCCATTACTACAACGGCTCCAATCATTACGGCGAGTATGGCTACGAGAAAGAGCGCGCTTAACTTCTCCTTGGAAACGGCCATCAGTTGCCCCCGGCAAAGTCCATGGCTAGGGTTGCGTCATAGGCTATGTCCCGCCTTAGGGCTTCGTGGAACCTAAAGCTTACCGGAGCTATTTCCTTGCCCTTTGAGCGCAGGTATTCCATGTTTTCTTCCAGAACTGCAAGGCAAAGCTTGTTAAGGCTTAGGGCAAAGAGCTTTTCCCGGTATTCCTGTGTGGACTGGGGTCTTCCCGGTTCTATCTTATCCGCGGCATAAATGATTTTTGCAAGAGGACAAAGGCTTGCACCTCCAAGTGTGTGCCTTGAAACCGCCTGTATTATGTCCGAATCGTCAATGCCAAAGTCCCTGCGGAGTTTTTCTGCAGCTGCCCTGCCGTGAAGAAGCGACGGCTTCTTTTTTTCCACGTCGGAAATTGGCTGCCCGTCGTGGCTTGCAAGAGAAAGCTGGGTTTCGTCATCCAAATCCTTGCACATGTCATGGGCCAGGCCTGCAAGGTATCCCTTCTTTGGGTCCACACCGTACATGTCGCACATGATTTTTGCAGTTTCTGCAACGCGAACGCTGTGCTCGAACCGCTCCTTCTTTTCTGCAGCAGATGCGAACTTGCGTATCTTTTCTACAATCTCGTCAAAATTAATGTTATCTGTGTCCATATAGCTTACCGTCTATAATATACCTAAAAACAGGACGCGGGACAAGATATTCAAAACTTTTGCCGCAGGAAATTCTTTCCCTTATGTCCGTTGAGCTGATTGTGAGCAGGGGGTTTTCTATTGCAACGCAGTTGTTAAAAAGAGGTTCCTTGGTTATGTCAAATTCAAGCTGGTTGGTTTTGCCGTAGTCGCCCACGTTTTTGTTTGCAAATAGCGCGGATTCCTGCTTGTAGGGTCTTCTGGCTACAATGAGGGTACACTTCTGGGCTATTTCTTCCGCCCGGTTCCACAGGTGAAAGTCCGGCAGAAGGTCTTCTCCCATTATTAGGCCAAGCTTTCCTTCCAGGGTGCCCTTGTATTTTTCTTCCAGAATCCTTATTGTGTCGCAGGTGTAGCTTACACCGCCCCGCTCTATCTCGCAGCCTTCCGCAATAAAACGCTCGTCTTCTGAGCATGCGGCCTTGACCATTCCAAGCCTGTCTTGTGCAGGAACAATCTCCCTCATTGCCTTGTGGGGAGGGGTTGCGGTTGGAACAAAGAGAATCTTGTCGTAGCCAAGGGTTACGCAAACATCATCTGCCAGTGCAAGGTGGCCTATGTGGATGGGGTTAAAGCTGCCCCCTAAGATTGCCATCTTCATGAATATGCCCCCTCGCTTGGATCGCTTCCCGGGAACTGTTCTTCCATGGTTGAATCTACGGAGCGGGATGCAAGGAAGCTGCTCTTTGCAGATGAAGCGCCTGAAGAAGTTGAACTGCCTGAATCAGGTGAATTTTTTGAATCTGAATCCTGATTTTTTTCTGCTGATGAAAGCAAGTCCATTTTTTCTACCAGGGATATTATTGACCTTCTGGCATTTTCTATGTTCTTCCTTTCCAAGACGGAAACTGCAATAACAGCCGTGTCCGGTTCTTCCGCCTTTATTTGTGCGGCAACCTCTTCCGCATTTTCCGCTGCCCCTTCCACGTCTATCTTGTTGCAGAGGACGATTCTTGGCTTGTCCAAAAGACCGCGGCCGTACTTTTCCAGCTCCGTCTTTAGGGATGAATATGCGGTAAGGTAGTTTGTGTCCGAACAGTCAATCATAAAAAGAAGGGCTGCAGTGCGCGAAATGTGCTTTAGGAAGCGGAGTCCAAGACCTGCCCCTTCTGATGCACCTTCTATGATTCCGGGGATGTCTGCAATGATGAAGTCCTTGTCCTGGTCCACGTGAAGAACGCCAAGGTTTGGAATCTTTGTGGTAAAGGGATAGGGTGCAATCTTTGGCCTTGCGTTGGTGAACATTTCCAGAAGGCTTGACTTACCCGCATTGGGGAAGCCTACAAGACCTACGTCTGCCATGATGGAAAGCTCTATGCGGAGGCTCATTTCCTTGCCGGGCTTACCTGGGTGGGCATAGCGTGGAGCCTGGTTAGTGCTGCTCTTAAAATGCACGTTGCCCCAGCCGCCTTTTCCGCCTTCAAGAATCATCAGCTGGCTGCCGTCGCTTTCTTCCGTAAAGTCGTGGATAAGCTCGCCTGTCTCTGCGTTGCGGATGCTTGTCCCTGGGGGAACCGGAATGAATACGTCTTCCCCGTCCTTGCCAAAGCGGTTCCAGCTCATGCCGTCCTGACCGTTCTGGGCCTTAAAGAGCTGCCTGTGGCGAAGGTGGGCAAGAGTGCGGAGGTTGCGCCTTACGCAAATGTATACGTCTCCACCCCTGCCTCCGTCTCCGCCGTTGGGGCCTCCGTTGGGGATATATTTTTCCCTTCTAAAAGAAATACAGCCGTTTCCACCCTTTCCTGATCTTACGGTGATAAGGGCTTCGTCCGCAAATTGAATCATAAACACATCCTTGACCCCAAGGGACTTCAGATTTTTAAACAAAAAATGCCCGGCATGAACTAAAAAATTCATACAGGGCATTATTAGCAGACAGGTATCTTGCAAACAATTGTTTTACGGATACCTTTATCTAAGAAACATCTTTTGCCAGGAAAACCTGACCTTTGAAAGATGCTTAGTTAGAAGCGGCTTCAATTGGTTCTACGGAAACAATCTTGCGGTCTTTGCGTTCACCGTAAACTACTTTTCCGTCAGCTATTGCATAAAGGGTGTCGTCTCCGCCCCTCTTTACAAAGTTACCCGGATGAATTCTTGTTCCGCGCTGTCTTACCAGGATAGAACCTGCCTTAACAATTTCTCCGCCGTATCTTTTAACGCCCAAATGCTTCGGGTTGGAATCGCGTCCGTTTTTAGCGCCGCTACCGCCTTTTGTACGTCCCATTTTAATCCTCCGCCGGTAAGAACCGGACTGTTTTATTCAATAATCTCTTTTAGAAGTACGCACCCCGGATATTCTTTGGAAAGGGAAGCAATCCCCTCCCTTATAAAATCCGCCGTGCACCGCAGCCTTTCCGCAAGTTCAGCGGAATGACTTTCCACTTCAACTTTGAACGCCAGACTTCCGCGTTCAGAAGCATCACAACCAAGCTTTAGACCCTTGGTACTTTCCAAGACAGAAATTGCAGTGCGCAGAAGAAGCGTCTCTGCAGAACAAACTATGTCTCTGCCCTTGGCGGCAAAAAAGGCGTGCCCCTTAGCCGAACAGCTCTTGAAGCAACCGTCTGTGCCGCATACCAAAAGCACCTTAGTCATGAACCGTTATGCCGAAACCACATCCTTTACAGTAACGTAGGTGTACTGCTCGCGGTGGCCGAGGAAACGGTGGTAATCCTTCTTGCTCTTGTACTTGAAAACCAGAACTTTCTTGTCTTTGAAAGTTTCGCCAACTTCAACCGTAACTTTTGCGCCCTTTACATAGGGTGTACCGACAGATACCTTGTCACCGTCGCTTACGAGAAGAACAGTGTCAATAGTGATTGTGTCGCCTTCCTTTGCGTCGTTGATTTTTGCAACGCGAAGAACTGCATCCTTTTCTGCCTTGTACTGATTGCCTTTGTATTCAACAATTGCGTACATTATAAAACCTCTAAACTTGGCCGTAAGGAGTAACGGATTCCTTAACAACCTAAATTAATGTGTGGTATATGCTAACAAATTTGCAATCCTTAGTCAATAGCGAATTCAATATAAACTAAGGAATTCCGCATAAAAATTAAGCACTGCAAGGGAAAAAAACATGGCAGTTAATCTTATACAACCCCTGTGGTTCAACAAGCGCAGCAAGCACTTCTGGGTGAC
>JAGCWT010000133.1 GCA_017961705.1 Treponema sp. | reverse complement strand
CCCTTTAGGGAGGATTCCTTGATTTTTTCCGTCAACTGGGACCCGCTAGCTCATTTTGACTGTTCTTTATCTGTTCTTCAATTTGCTTTCTTGCAATTTTCTTCTATATATTACATAATCCTTTTTATGAAAACAATTACAGTAGACGGTCAATCCTTAACCATAGAAAAAGTATGCCAAGTTGCTGGTGGAAAAGCTGGCATAGCACTTTCGGAAGAAAAATCATTTTGGGAAACCTTGCGAAAATCCCGCGAATTCCTTATGAGCTACATTGCAAAAGGCTTACCCACTTACGGCGTTACCACGGGCTTCGGTGACTCCTGCGACGGACAAGTGAACCCAGAAAAAGCCGCCGCCCTTCAGCATTCAATCGTAAGCTACCACGGAATAGGACTTGGGCCAAAGTTTGACGTGGAAACAGGACGTGCAGTTGTCCTTTGCCGCCTAAATTCAAATGTAAAGGGAGGCCATTCTGCAATCAGGGAAGAGCTTGCCCGCATGATGGAAACCCTCTTAAACAAAGACATAATTCCTGTAATTCCGCAACTGGGATCTGTAGGTGCCTCAGGAGACCTTACCCCCCTTGCCTACCTTGGTGCCGTAATGTACGGAGAGAGGGACGTATACTACAAGGGCAAAATTGTTCCCACAATGCAGGCCTTTGAAGCAGAAGGCTTAAAGCCCCTTCCTCTGGAAGCAAAAGAAGGCCTTGCCATTATGAACGGAACATCGGTTATGACGGCAGTTGCAGCCCTTGCATGGAAAAAGGCAGAGCGTCTTGCAAACCTTTCAGACTTTTTAACGGCAGCCGCATCCGAAATCCTACAGGGAAAAGACGTACCCTTCCGCGCAAAGGTCAGTTCAATAAAGAACCATCCGGGCCAGTGCGAAAGTGCAGCCTACATCTACAACATTGTAAAAGATGCAAAACGGGTCTACAACTACGAAGAATTCCTTAATTCAATGAAGGCAATAGGCAACAAGGGCTACCGCAAGACAGAAAAAAAGATTCAGGACCGCTATTCAATACGCTGTGCACCCCAGATTAACGGAGTGCTCCGCGACACCCTGCATTTTACCCACGACCTTATAGAACAGGAACTGAATTCCGCAAATGACAACCCCCTTGTAGACATAGAAAGCCAGAGCCTCTTTAACACAGGCAATTTCTACGGCGGCCACATCTGCGCAAGCTGCGACTACCTCCGCATAGCCTTGGCAAACATAAGCGACCTTGCCGACAAGCAGGCAGAGCTACTCATCGATGGCAAATTCAACGGACTTACGCCCAACCTTATTCCGGTTACAAAAGAAGACGACCCGCAGGCAGGCCTCCGCTTTGGATTCAAGGCGGCACAGATTACAATGAGCGCCATCCGTGGAGAAGTCCAGACTTATGCAGCCCCGGTCAGCATAACAAGCGCACCAACAGAGGCACTCAATCAGGACAAGGTTTCCATGGGAACCATTTCCGCCCGCCACTTGGCAGAAGAAATTGAGCTGATTTTCCTTCAGTTTGCAGTACACGTGCTTGCCGTATGCCAGGCAATGGATATTGTGGGAAAGGATCAATTCAGCCCCTTCCTGCAAAAGGTTTACACAGAAGTAAGAAAGATTTCTGCTTTTGTAGAAGATGACCGCGCCTTGGATAAGGAAGCAGAAGCACTTGCCATCTGGCTCAAACAGACGGAAGTGTTTGCTTAAGAAAAAGTGTCAGCTCAAGGCCTTTAGCACCAGCAGGCTGTCCCTTGCAGGAGCAACGTCGTGCACGCGGACCCAGCTGGCACCTTTTTGAACCGCAAGCATATCCGCCGCAAGTGTTCCCCAGAGACGCTCATCTTCTTTACGGCCTGTAATTGCACCAATGCAGGTCTTTCTGGAAAGTGCCATCATCACCGGGTATTTTCCGCCACAAAGCCTACCGCAGTTCTTTATAAGGGCAAGATTGGATTCCAAGTCTTTTCCAAAGCCAATTCCCGGGTCAAGAATTATTTTTTCTTTTGCAATACCAGAACTCTCCGCAAAGCCTGCCCTCTCCCGCAAAAAAGAGTCCACTTCTAAAAAGACATCTTCATAACCGCCGTTATTCTGCATGGTGGAAGGAATGCCCCTCTTGTGCATTAGTATCACCGGCAGTTTCTTCTGCGCACAGAATTCTGCAAGCAATGGTTCATCCAGCAAGGCCGAAACATCGTTCAGAATGTCCGCCCCTTCGTCAAAAGCGGCCTTCATTACGCCAAGCTTCCTTGTGTCCACGGAGATTGGAATCTTGCTTGTCTTTCGGATTTGCCTTATAAGCGGCACAACGCGGTTAATTTCTTCTTCTTCGCTAACATAAGAAGAACCGGGCCTTGTGCTTTCACCGCCAATGTCAAGAAGGTCCGCACCCTCGTCTATTAGCGCAAGGGCACGGTCTATCCCGCCACGGCTAGAAGCATAAAAGCTGTCCGGCGTAGCATTTACAATCCCCATAATAAAAGCGGGAAGTTCCGTTGAAATTTCTCTGTCTGCCAAATTAAATTTTAAATTCATTTTTTTATCTTCCAAAATCAACAACCCCGCCGCAAAGCAGTAACCTGTTTTGAAGCGGGGTTGCTTACAACCAATTTCAGGGGCTATGTCTCTTAGCAAACAAAACCAGTGTCTGCCTACATACATAGATTCCGGGTCAAGCCCGGAATGACGTGCTATTAAACTTTGAACAAGTCAATCTGGCTACCGATCTTGTTGATTGAATTCTGTACATTCTGGGAGATGTCGTTGAGCTGCATACCAGTCTCGTTAATCTTGCGGGCACCGGATGCCATCTCGTCCATACTCTGCATCATTCCGTCGGTAGCATCGCGCAAAGTATTCATTTCGCTTACGATGCGTGAACTCTTTTCTGCCATTTCCTGTGAAGCCGTGTGAACCTGGGCGGTACTGTCGTTCATGTTCTTAAGGGCTTCGCTAATCTGGCGGCTACCAGAATTCTGCTCTTCCATAGCAGCCTTAATCTGCATAACAAGTTCATCTGTCTGCTTAATCTTGTTGGTAACAGAAGTAAAGGCTTCGCTTGCGTCGTTAGAAGCAGATGCAACGGAAACGATTGAATCCTTAATGTTGTTAAGCTGTTCACCGATTGTCTTTGACTGTGAAGAAGAAGTTTCGGAAAGCTTACGGATTTCGTCTGCAACAACAGAGAAGCCCTTACCAGCCTCACCAGCGTGTGCAGCTTCGATAGCGGCGTTCATAGCAAGAAGGTTTGTCTGTTCAGCAATGCTAGAAATTGCAAGGTTAGCTTCCTGAAGCATTTCTGACTGGGTTTCTATCTGGCGGATACGTTCGTTAACGTCCTGCTGCTTTGCAAAACCGGTCTGTGCGTCCGCATTAAGCGTTGTAAACTGGTCTGCCATCTTATCTACCGACTGGTTTACAGAAGAAATGTTGCTAATCATCTCTTCTACAGCGGCAGAAGCCTGTGTAACACCTGTTGCCTGGCTGTCAATAAGGCCGCTTACCTGAGAAATTGTAGCAGAAACACCCTGAACTGCGGCAACCGTCTGGCCTACAGTCATGTTCTGGGAAGAAATCTGCTTGTGAACGCTTTCTATGTTGGCAATAATCTGGGTAATTGCGCTTGCTGTGTCGTGCGTTGAATTTGAAAGGTCAATACCAGTGTTGTTAAGCTCAACATTGGTTTCCTTAATCTCCTTAACGATTTTCTGCAGCTTGTCGCAGAAGGCATCAAAGTGGATGATAAGGTCTCCAATTTCGTCACGCATAAGGAGTTTTACGCGGCGGCTAAGGTTTGCATCCTCGGATTCAAGTTCAACAAGAACCTTGGTAATGTTGTTAAGACGCCACATAAGCCATCTTACAAAGCGCCCACCAAAGAATATTGCAATAAGGAATACAGCCAAAGAAATCGGAATAACAACCTTAAGGGTAGCATTCTTTACCTGTCCAATAACAGCAAGGCTCTTTGCAACAAAGAACATACCGACAACCTTGCCTTCATGATTCTTAAGCGGAATATAGACACAGAAGTAGTCCTTACCACCAATTATAAGCTCACCGTTAAAGCGGACACCCTTGTTGAATACGTTGTCAAGAACGTGCTTGTCTTCCTGCTTGGTACCAGTCAGCTTCTTTCCGTTAATATCCGTAAGCGTAGTGTTTACGCGGACATTTTCGCGGAAAATAGTACAGTCCATATTAAATATCTGGTTAACAGACGGAAGCAAAGAACCGCCAACCAAGTCGTAGGCAACAATAACCGAACCTAGAATCTTTCCGTCCTTGCGTATAGGAGCCGCACAAACCATTACAAAGTCATCGTCAGTAGCCCAACCGTAGGACTTTACGACATTACCTGCAAGGGCTGGCTTTAGCGTTGAACCTTTCATAAGGTCAAAGCTTTCGCTCATACCAACGGCTCCACCGGGAACAATCTTACCCTTTGCATCCGTTACCGCAACACGTTCAATCTCAAAACCGGGAACCATGCCCTGCAGTATTTTTTGCAGCCTGGCCGAATCATGCTCTTCCAAGCATTCTATAACATCATAAGACTGTGACAGGGAAAGCGCGGCTCCGTAAAGGGTCTTCATCCAGTCGTCAAGGATGAATTCCACACCGTCGGCTGTGTCTTTTAGAGTATCCGTAGTATCTTTGCGGAGGTTTCTGTTAAAAATATAAATGGAAATAAATGCAATTCCAAGGCAGCAAACAAGCGCAACCGCACCAATAACGGCAGTAAGTTTTGTTGCAATCTGTACGTTGCGCTTTGCATTGGTGTCAAAGCGGTTCAATTCTTTTAGTGCCATAAACACTCCTAAGCAGTATATGTAAATGTTATTTCAACTTTCTAAAAATCTTCTTAATATTATACTATGAAAATACAAATCAGTCTACATTAAAATAGCCGAATTGTCAGAATTCCCAAAGGGGGAAGGTCTTCCCCTCGCTCCAGCCACGAGTCGCTGCGCTTTGTCGTGTCTTCCGCTACCCCTTCTCCTAGCACAAACAAAGCAAGTGCGTATGTTTGTGGCCCCTAAAACCCCGGTATTCAACAACATTCATTATCGGAAAAAAGGGACATACTTATTACTGCCCAAAAATTGCCGTCCCACTAAATGTGCATCCGTCACCCTGAACTTGTTTCATGGTCTGTACCGCCATCCAACCATGGTTCGACAAGCTCACCAACCATGGTTCAACAGGCTCACCAACCGCTAACATTCATAGATTCTGAGTCAAGCTCAGGATGACAGCTCATTTAACATTCGATAAACCGGCATTTGCTGGCCGCCTAGTTAAAGACATGCCTATAGCCAAGGGTAAATTCAATAGAAGAAAAATCAAATCCGCTCGTGCATTTGTAATACCTTCCGTTTTGCCAGTAGGAACAGTCAACATACTCGTCGTAAGAGGCATTTGCCCAGGTGGCTTCCTTTGAACTTCCCTCCATTGTTTGCAGGGCCGTATACTTGGTTGCAAAAACCAGGCTGCTTTTCTTAGAAAAATTATAGGAAAAGTCAAGTTCTGCCCTTATTCCGCCAAAATTGTCTTCTATTTCATCAAGATAATAGACTCCCGTAACCAAATGGGAATCCAGCGACTGAACAAAAGTCCACAGGTTTACCGCCAGGGAAAAGCCCATGTTTAGCTTTTGGGTAATTTCCATGTTAAAGCGGCCGCCCAGCCATGCCTCAAGCACAATCCGCTCAAGGCTAAGCACTTCGTCACCGCTCATCTCTATATCGTAGCTGCCGTCCGCATCGTTATAGCTTCCGTAGTAGCCGTTTGCTTCTGTCCCGTTCGTGTTGTAATAGGAACCGGTTGCCCCTATGGCAGAAAAAGAAGAGTGGGTGTAGGAAAGTTCCGCAAAAGGAGAAAAAGAAAGCGAGTCTGCCACCTTGAACATATAGGAAAGCTCGCCGCTAAAGCCATAGTAGTAGTCTGTCTTGCATTCACTTTCGGTAAGATTTGTCTTTATGTTTGCATATTCGTCCGGGCAGTTGGGAAAGTCCGAAACATTCAGCCAGTCGGAGTCAAAAACAGAGCCGCATCTTGTAGGGAATGCAGTTCTTGCGCTAAAAGAAAGATAGAGGTTCTTCCAGCCCGCGCTCACTTTTGCCTGGGGAATAAAAAGCGGTTTTTGCTCCCAGCAAAGGTAGCTAAGAGTGCGCCTGCCAGCGGAATCCACGTCCAAAAAAACATATTCACCCTGTTCTGCAAAACGCAAGGTTGCATCTGCTTCCACAGAAAAATGGAAGTCCGAGGATTTTGCGTACAAATTTGGGCATGTTAGCGCACAAACAAGGGCAAATACCAGCAGAAGCAAAGTCTTATTACGCCCCCCCCCAACATCTTTATTCCTTTTCATTATTATCTTCCTGCTCAAAGGGGTTAACCTTAAAAATCTTTGCAAACTGCTTGCGCACTGCTTCCATGTCGCGGGGGTAAGGTGCCGTAAAATTCATTTCGTGGGAATTGCTTGGATGCTCAATCTTTAGGCTGTAGGCATGAAGGGCAAGTCTGGAAAGAAGTGGCTTTTCTTCCTCCACGTCTCCGTTCCACTTGCGCTTAACGTCGCTAAGGCGTACAGGCTTCTGGTTTCCGGAATAAAGCGGATCGCAGACAATGCTAAGACCAAGCGATGCAAGGTGAACACGGATTTGATGGGTGCGCCCTGTTCGCGGACAAGCTTCTACCCAGCTGTAGGGGCCACAGTTGCCAATAAGCCTAAAGTCCGTTATGGAAATTTTTCCTCCGCGTGGGTTTACAATCGTGCGGTGGCGGGAATCTCCGTCTGGTTCAAGTTTTAAGTCCACTGTTTTTTCTTCCCAAAGGGGATGGCCGTTAACAAGGCAGTGGTAGGTCTTTTTTACCCCCCTCTCTTCAAACTGAATGCTAAGGTTGCGGTGGGCTTCCGCATTCCGGGCATAAATTACAAGCCCGCTCGTGTCTTTGTCTATGCGGTGAACGGCAAAAAGCTTTCCAAATTCCTTGGACGCTTCTGTATCAAGGCGAGGTGCATCCACATCATAGCGGTCCTGGGCAACCAAAAGCCCTGAGCGCTTGTTAAGGACCACAATGTCGTTGTCGGAGTAAATAACTGTATAATTGGGCACGGGTTTCATAAGTGCAAGTATATACTATAGCTTGGAAAAATTCTATAGAAGAAAATAAACCGTCATGCAGAACTTTCCGTGCATCTGTCATGCCGAACTTGATCCGGCATCTCTTTACGATAAAGTTAATGACATTGGCTTTATTGGCGGCACGTTTTATTAGAAAGAAGATATTGTATTAAAACCCCACGCAATTCATTCAGAATTTTACATGACAGTATTATCGTTTCCCCGTCTTCACCCTTCCCATAAACTTGAAAATCATCAGAAACAACATAACTATATATTTTACCATCGTCCTCTTGTATAGTCAGACAGTAATTTCCTTCCTCTGCCTGTGGACACAAAAACATACCGCCAACATCAATTCTTTGAGCCTTGCTTATCTTTGAATCAATCTCAAAAATAATGTCTCCGTCATAAAAATCAATTATTCCGTCCTTGCCCTGCAAAGAAATTTTCATCTTACCAGCAAAAGCCGCATTGCAAAATATTGTACACAGTAAAAAAAGTAATAAAACAAACAGCTTCTTTTTCTTTGTAAGCACCATACCCCCCCTGTTTATTCCAACACCACTAAAATAGCGAACCTGTCATGCCGAACTTGATTCGGCATCTCTTTACGGTATAGTGATTTTAGATTCTGAGTCAAGCTCAGAATGACGTAAAGCAAATGACATTGCAGCTTGCTACTATATTAACAAAGGTTACTGTGGTGCGTCAATTTCCAGTGCAAGCTTTAGAACCCTGGTCATGTCGTTTGTAACATTCGCAATTTGGCGCAACTCTTCCTTGTCAAAAGACGGAATGTATTTTTTGTCTGTATTATTCATCGTCGGAAGGTTTGCCCCATACACAAATTTAGAATATAAATTTGTGCAGGAATCTTTATTGCCAACAAAATCGCAATTTAATGTCTTTGCAATATCTCCCACAACATTCCATTTGTCAAGAAAAAGAGAACAATCAGAAATTGTTGTTTCATCAAAATTCAAAGTCCATACATTTGCTTTTTTATTGTATTTGTGCATGCAATAATTTTGTACATCATCAAAAGAATGAAATACTAACAGCTTATTATCATTAAGCAAAAAACTGTCATAATCAAACCAAATTGAATAATAACTTTGAGCAAAAAGAATAATATTTATTATGACAACAGTAATATCCTCATTCAAATCTCTACCTCCCCATTTTTTATGCCTCAAAAATAACATGCAAAACCTATTAATATCTTTCTAAAACCCATTTTATTGCCTCCGTTTTTTATCTTCTTACCAATTAAAAATGCGCATATAAAAGCCACTGTTCATACTTTGATTTCAAAAGGCGGTAACCAAACCAGTATTTATCCTTGTGCACAAGGGGATCACAGTTTTTTATAGACAGAACAGATTTTTCTGTTTCCTTTGTTATGCTTATAAAAAACTTGTCGGCCTCGGCAAGTGCTATTTTTAAGTCAGGCTCCAAGGATTCTGTTTCAAGCTTGTCTTGTATAGATTCTCTGCCGTATAGATACTCTAGGTATTCATCAATATCTATTCGCTTCCATTCATCCATTCTTTTTACATCTTTAACCCAATAACCAACAAGCTGTTCTAAAGTTGGCAGAACACCCCAGTTAGTAAAAAATTCCTCACTCATAACCATACCTTTTTGATTGCGAATCTTCGTCCAACCGGAGGGGAATGTATTCTATTTTTTCTCCGCTATTTTTTATTTCCCACAAACCTTGCAGTTTATTACCTGTAAAAAAATGCAATATTAATTTTGAATCATCAAAAGTATAAGAAACAATTAAAAGGCCGCTTCCCAAAACTTCATCAGGCTCTCCAAAAGAATCTACTATTTGATTATATGAAGTTCCCTTATCCAACTTTCGCATTTTGCTCAATTTAGATTCCTTCATATTTTCTGCACTAAAAACAAAACACGCAAAAGATATTAATACTGCAATAAAAGCAACAACTTTTTTATTCATCTGCCCCCCTCACAAAATTTTATAAACTCAGTCTTTCGCTTAAAGCACATCGCCATAAAAACAATGCCAATCCACTTTCATTTCCTTTCCAATCTCCGCCAATATGCATCTATGAAATTCAAGCAAGCTGGATGCGTCCTTAAGGCTTGGCGGTTCCAAGGACAGAACATCATCCTTGTTTTGGATTCTTACTACAATTTGTTTGCCAGGAATTACAATCTTAAATTCATTTACATAGTCGTAAGTAGGTGCTTGGCCACTTATCCTTTCCAGTCGCCCAAAGCTAGATTGCAAATCCGACACAGCTTTATATTCAAATGAAAAATTTCCTGCTTTTGACTTTTGCTTAAATTCCGGTTCGTTACTATTGTTATAAAAAGCTTCCGTTAAAAGAGCATTGTACGAAACAAAAACCTTTCCATCGTTCAACTCTGCGTTATACTCAAGCGACTGAAGTCCATTCGGCTTATACGAATAGTAAACCATGGGAACCTGCTTTACATCATCCTTGTTCGCACCAGAGCCTGCTTCAACCCTTGTATGCCCGCACCCACAAACAAAATCAAAAGCCAACAATAAGATTACTGACAACAAAATTCTCTTCATAAAAAGGCTCCGTTCTAGGATTATTATAGCACGCTTTCTTTTGGGCTGCTACAATTCATTTTTTATGTCTCACAAATAATTGAATTCTACAATATTTGACTCGCCCAAAGGACCTAAATACTGAATTGTATACACTTTGCCATCTTGCAATTTATAGTATTTTTTTAGGCACGTAAGGCAAACAGTGCGGCTCTTTCCAGGTTTTAAAATTAAACATTTTACTTTTCCTGGTTCATAATCAATATCCGCTTGCTTGCCCTCATACTCGATTACTTCATCGTTTTTATCGATTATTTCAAACCAATCCCCAAAGAATTCTTCTTCGTCATTTGGAAATAAAAAAACAGGAATCTTAATTACGTCATTACTTATATTTGTTATTGTCATCTTTAATTCAACATTCTTGTTTAAACCTTTCGCCGACAGTTGAATTTTGCAGTCCGCCCTCGAATATATTCTGGAACCATTATTCATCTTAGCAGCTGTTAGGAAAAATATTGCAATCAAAAGCACTATAAAAATACTATTTATTCTTCTCATAAAAACCTCCTGCCTAGCGCATTCACACAAGCTAAAAATGCGCATACAAAAGCCACTCATCATAATGCGCAGAAAGAAGCCGGTATGCAAACCAATATTTTTTCTTGGTTTCATTGTCTTTTGTTTCTATAGTGGAAATAAGTGACTTTTCTGTTTCCCTGGTTAATTCAATAAACTTTTTGTCGGCCACATCTAGTTTTTCTTTTAGCTCTTCCGATACATCTTCCTTGCCTAACAACTCTTCTACTTTTTCCCTTGTGTACAAGGCCAAGAGATAATCATCTATACCGATTTTTTCCCACTGCAGATAACCCTGAGTCCTTTTTGACCATCTTTCAATACATTCTTTTAGCGTAGGCGGCTTTCTCTTTGGCATCCTCGCAAAAAACTCCTTCAAATCTTCATCTTCAGTCATCTTTTTTCACCTCCCTCTGGCATTTCTAACCAAGCTTATATCCGAATGCAAAATTTTATTCATCTTTCTTTAGCTTGTCCAGAACTTTTTGCATGAGCAAAATTGCTAAAACAAAAAAATAGAAAATAATTACTACAAGAACAAGGCACAAAAAGAACTTTGCAAATTCATTAACAACCAGGTATTTATCAAATGCAAAAAATACCAAATAACCACTTAAAGCTGATGAGATTATTAGCAAAACCGTTATAACGAACAACTCCACAGCTATTCCAGTATGGTTATTTCTACGCGGCGGTTTTGGGCCATGCCTTCGGGGGTGGAGTTGTCGGCGATGGGTTTTGTTGCACCCCAGCCTTTGCAGATGAATTTTTCGGCGGGGATGCCACGCTTGCTAAGTTCGCTGGCAATGGCACGTGCGCGTTTTATGGAAAGGGACATTTCTCCAGAAGGATTGCCTGTTGATGCGGTGTGGCCTTCTACCAGGAATGAAGAATCCTTTGCGTTAAGAAGGACGCTTGCAATTTTGTCCAGGCGCTCTTTTTCGCTTTCCAAAAGCTGGTCGCTGTCCGGCTTGAACTGGAGGTTCTTTATGCTTATCCTAAGTCCGGCGGGTGTTTCTTCCACTGGAACTTCAGCAGGAGGAAGCTTTTCTTTTTTTACCGAAGTTATGATTTTTTTGCGGTCCACGGCAGGAGGATAATTTGTAAAGAGGCTGATTGTTCCCTTAAAGTCTACCTTGCGGCCGTCCTTGTAGAAAAATGATTCGTCCACGGTGTCGCGAACAACCAGGGCTGCCCCGCTTTCCTTGCTGATGATTATTGTTGCAGAGTGGGAGCCTGTAGCCCTGTCCAAAAGCGGGTCCCCTTCTGTGTCTGCCGGAACTTCTGCCGCAGAAAGAAAACCGTAGCGGGTTGCCCACTTTGCGCTAACAATGTAAACCTCTTTTCCATTATAAACATCGTCTTTTACGTAGGTGTATTCAGCGGTAAAGGGGATGCGGGTAAATTCCCCGGTGTTCATTGGGTCTACAATTCGTACAGAAGAAGCAGTCCATTTTTCTCCCTTGGAAATTTTTTCTTGGGGGTAGCAGGGAAAGCTCCTGAAGGTAGGATAGCCATTGTCTTGAATCATGGTAAAAGTGCCGTCGGATGCTATTTTGAATACAGAAGGTATGGCTTCGTTTATTCCGGGCAACTGTCTTTGCATGTTGCGCCTTGTTTCTTGCCAGACGTAAAAATTGCCGTCGTAGAGGTTTTCTTTTTGCACTATAAAAGAGCGGATTTCCCTGCTTAAGAGCCCGGTGTACTTGCCGTTGTCGTACCTGCGCAAGTCCGTGCGTTCGGTAAAGGTGTAGTTTCCGCTTCCCTTGTAGCTGATTGAATTCTGAGCTGCAAGAAAAGCCGGTGGCAATATTATAGAAGAAAATGCAAAAATGACAGCAAAGAAGTGTTTTTTCATAAGGCCTCTAAAATAAAAAATACAAAAGAGTAAACGGTTACAGATTATTTGCTAACAGTGCGAGAGTTCGGCGCCCGCATTCCCGCACAATTTCTCGTTTATGCAAAAAGACACGATAACGGAGGATTGCAAGGTAGTAAAGAAAATATTCCTAAAAATATTAAACCACGGCAGGGATTGCGGGTGGAAATTGCATCCTTGCAATTTCCACCCGGTAGTTTTCCTATGGAAAACTACCGCATTACTATGCTACAAAATGACGTGCCATCCGTGGCACTGATTGTTATACAAGTAGGGTCCCGCGGAACCCCGGAAAGCCCCTAGCATATAAAAGCGCCGCACTTTTATTTTTTTAGAAATTTAATCAAAAAATTATTGATTTTTCACAAATATTGTGTAAAATTCAAAAGGGATTAAAAATGGCAACTTTATTTGATATTGCACAGATAACCGGATTTTCTCAGGCTACGGTTCAGCGGGTGCTGGAAGGCAGGGATTCCATTGGCCAGGAAGCACGCAACCGCATTTTTTTGGCCGCAAAGCTTACCGGTTTTAAGTACGGGAATGCAGAAAAGGATGGCACGGCAAAAGAGGCTAATTCCAAGCTGATTGGCGTTATTGCAGAAAAGGAATCTTTTACGAACGGCCTTGAACATCCGCTTTTTGGGGGAATTGTAAACAGTTTTAGGAATATTGCCTACAAAGACGGCTACGACCTGATTTTTATGTCCAAGGAGATGAATTCTTCTATCTCTTATATTGACCACTGCAAGTCGCGCAAGGTGGAGGGCATTCTTATTCTGAATTCCGTCTATGGTGACCCGGAAATTACCAGCCTTGCCTCCAGCGGGATTCCCTGCGTGTCTGCAAATGAATTTATTCCTGGAATATGCACGGTTGTTTCCGAAAACAAGGACGCTGCTTTTCATGGGGTTGAATATCTTATAGAAAAAGGCCACAGGAACATTGGCTACATTGCTGGCCCCTATCTTGTAAATTCACCGGCTGCCATTGAGCGGGGTGAAGGCTACAAGATGGCCATAAAGGCTGCGGGCTTAAAATACAAGAGCGAATACGTGGAAAAGGCTGCCCTTTGGGAACTAAAGCCCGGTTTTGAGGCAGCAAAGAAGCTCTTTACGCGTGCCCCGGAGATTACGGCTGTTTTTTGTGCCTCTGACCAGCTGGCGGCAGGAACCATGCAGTATTTGCAGACTGTTGGAAAGCGGGTTCCTGATGATGTTTCGCTTATTGGCTTTGACGATTCACTTATTTCTGAATGCAGCACACCGCCGCTTACAACGTTCAGGCAGGACAGGAAAAAGATTGCTGCTGTTTGCGCGGAAAAACTTATGGCGGCAATGAAGGGCAAGGGGGAATACGAGATTGTCCGCATTCCGGTTCAGTTTATAGAAAGGGAATCTGTTGCCACTGTAAAAAAAGCCGACTAGCCTTTAGCGGAAGACTATGTTGGAAAAGCTTGGGTTAAGCACTTCTATTTTGCCTGCAAGCTGAAGGGAAGCCTTTACCGAGCTGTCTTCCATGATGAACAAGGCCGCCGTACGCTCAATCTTAAAATATTCGCTTGGCCCAAGGATGTAGGCTGCTGTGCTTAAAGCGTCTGCTTCTATTGAAGAGCGGGATACGATTGTTACGCTACCCACCCTGTTTTCTTCCGGGTAGCCGGTCTTTGGGTTTATGATGTGGTGGTAGCGCCTTCCATTTTTTTCAAAATACCTTTCGTAGGCTCCGCTTGTTACTACGGAATTGTTCTGGTCAAAGCATATGGCAAGCGCCGGGTCTGACGTAGGGTGCTGGGGATTTTTTACCGCCACCTTCCACTTGCTTCCGTCTTTTTTGCTGCCGTAAGCATAGACGTTTCCGCCCAGGTTCACGATTGCCTGCCTTACATTGTGTTCGCCAAGAATGCGGGCCATTTCGTCTGCGGCGTATCCCTTTGCAATTCCGCCAAGATCCAAGGCCATGCCCTTTTGCAAAAGGAATATCCTCTTGCTTGTTTCTCCGTCACCGGGATCCATCTGGACCTTGCGCCAGTTTACAAGGGGAAGGGCTTCATCTATTTCGTCCTGGCTTGGGACGCGGGCATTTTCCGTGTTGATTCCCCATAGCTTTACCAGCGGGCCAACCGTGGGGTCAAAGGCACCGTCTGTTTTTTGGGCAAAATTTAAGGCGGTCTGCACTACAAAATAAACGTCTCGGTGAACAGGAACTGCCTTTATTCCGGCCTGGGCATTCACTTGGCTTATGTCCGAGTCACGTCTTGTTGCGCTGAACCTTTCATCTATTTCTTTAAGGCGGGCAAAAAGCTCGTCATACAAGGCATCGCTTGCGTCGTCATAGGCATTTATAGAGCAGACCGTTCCCAAGAAAGGCTGGGTTCTGGTGGGCATTGCTTTCTTTGAGCAGGAGATGGCCGCTGTAAAATAAAAGAACACAGCTATACCAAGAGCCGCATTTACCACATTCAACTTCATTCTTTGGATTATAAAGAATTGGGGTAACTTTTACAATGTTTACACCCTTATGAATTTCCGCTAGAATGTTTTGGCGGAGGACCTATGGACACAATCGGTTTTATTGGTATGGGCAACATGGCTCAAGCTATGGCCTGCGGTTTTATAAATTCGGGCAAGGTTAAGGCAGAGGAAGTTTTGGCTTATGCCCCAAACCAGGCAAAGCTAAAGGAGAATGCTTCAAAAATTGGTTTTATTCCGGCAAGCAGCAACCTGGAGCTTGTAAAAAAGAGCAAAATTGTTTTTGTAGCCTGCAAGCCTTACCAGATAGCAGATATTCTAAAGGAAGTAAAAGAAGAGCTGGAAGGAAAGGTTCTTGTTTCTGTTGCGGCGGGATGGACTTTTTCCACCTTTGCAGAACTGATTGACGCTCAGAAGGTTCACGTTCAGTGCGTAATGCCAAACACTCCGGCAAAAATTGGACAGGGGGTTATGCTTGTTGAGCAGAAAAATTCCCTTACCAAAGAAGAGGCAGATACAATACTTGGCCTGCTTGGCACTCTTGGAATTACGGAAACCCTTCCAACCAACCTTATGGGCATTGGTGGAGCAATAAGCGGTTGCAGCCCTGCATTCATGGACTTGATTATAGAAGCCTATGCTGATGCGGCTGTAAAATACGGAATGCAGCGAACCCAGGCCTACCGCCTCGTAAGCAAGGCAATGGCAGGAAGCGCAATGCTCCAGCTTGCCACAGGGGAACATCCGGGTGTCCTAAAAGATGCCGTATGCTCTCCGGGAGGAACAACAATCCGCGGTGTTGATGCACTGGAAAAATCCGGTTTGCGTGCGGCTTGCATAAACAGCATAGATGCTATAATGAACAAAAAATAAATATAGGAAATTTGTCATGATTGATTTTAAATGGTTTGTACTTGCGGTTGCAGTCCTTATGTACACGATGGTGATTATCTTTCAGGGTAAGAAGGTCTGGTTTACCACGGCGGCGGCTATAGTAGTAGTGCTTTTGGGAACACTTATTCCCAATGCCATATTCCCACTGCCGGAAGATATTGTTGCACGCGGAAATACTGCGGAGATGCATTCCTTTGCCTTGCTCCATTCTCTTGGCGACATAGTTAACTGGAACGTCCTTATGATTTACCTTGGCAGCATGATTATTGCGGCTTTGTTCATCTATTCAAAGGTTCCAGCCAGAATTGCTGACTTTATAGTAGAAAAGAGCAGAAGCACCGGTCTTGCCATGGTTGCAATTCTTGCCATGACGGGCATTATCTCCATCTTTGTGGAAAACGTAGCCACGGTCCTAGTAATGGCACCGATTGCACTGGCACTTAGCAAAAAGCTTAACATGAACCCCACCATGTTCATGATAGGACTTGCGGTTATGAGCAACATGGAGGGAACGGCAACCCTTGTTGGAGACCCGCCGTCAATGATTTTTGCAAGCTATGCAGGCTACAACTTTAACGACTTCTTCTTCCACGCGGGAAAGCTTTCGGTCTTCTTTATAATACAGGCTGGGCTTCTTGTAGGATGCGCCTTCTTCTACATCTTCTTTGCAAAGGCCGGAAAAGAAAAGCCTGCCCTGGAAAAGACAGTCGTAGTTTCATGGTTTCCGCTTATCCTTTTGCTTGCAATGATTTTTGGTCTTGCAGGAATTTCTTTTGTGCACACGAGTTTTGCCTACCTTAGCGGAACTTTTGTACTTGCCCTTGGAATCCTTGGCCTTATCTGGTACAAGCTGATTCAGAACAAGTCTTTGGAGGACACGGCAAGCGTAGTAAAAGAGCTGGACTGGGAAACGATTTTTTTCCTTATAGGAATCTTTATCGTAATAGGTGCAATAGAAGCTTCCGGGCTTTTGGGAGACCTTTCCCTCTACCTTGCAAAGATTACAGGCGGTTCAGTAATTCTTGGCTTCCTTATAATAATCTGCGTTTCCATTGCAATAAGCGGCTTTGTGGACAACGTGCCTTACATAATAGCAATGCTTCCCGTTGCAGACGGAATGGCAAAAACAATGGGCATTAACGGAGAGCTCTACATGTTTGCCCTGCTTATCGGCAGCTGCATGGGTGGAAACCTTACTCCATTCGGGGCAAGCGCAAACATTGTTAGCATGGGAATCATAAAGCGCGAAGGCTACAGGATGAATTTTGCAGACTGGGTAAAAGTTGGAGTGCCATTTACAATTCTTACCACGGGAACTTCAGCAATCGTACTCTGGTTGCTTTGGGCCTAGAATTTAAAAAGAAAAAAGCCTACCCCCGATTGGAGGGGCAGCTGGCAAAAAAATTACATCCGTGCAATTTTTTGCCATGAGTTTTCCATGAAAACTCACTTGTTTTTTATGCCACCAAAAGACGCGCCCTCCTTGGCGCTACTTGTTTTACATTTATTGAAATCGGAAGGCGAAACCCCGTAAAGCGGGTTTGCATAAAAAAGCAGGTCCAGAAAAACATAAAAAAAAGCTGCCACATTCCACACAAGATGGATGTCGGCAGCTTTTGTTTTTTCCCAAGAAAAATTGCCTTATGCCACTATGTCAAACACAGCACCTGGTTCTGGCATTACGCCTGTAAAACCGTAAGGCATATTAGCAACGTCTAAGGAACTCTTTACTTCTTTCTGATACGTATTGATTAACACATCTTTCTGGCTGTCAGTAAGCTCTGCCACATCTTCTTTAGAAGCAGTCTTCTTGCGCATAGAGACTAACTGGTCAATCAAGGTATTCAGAATCCTAATCCTGTCTACAGAAACACCTTTTTCACCTTTACCAGCCGGAGTACCACGGACGTAGTCAAACTGAGTAAATACAGCAACACTAGCCTTTACTGGTACATAGAGCCTACCAGTTGTGGAAGAAAAAAGGTTTTTGTAGGTTGATGCGTTTAAGTTAATGTCGTTTGAATACATAGGCTCACCTCTCTTCTTATATTATCGAAAGGTGAGCATAAAAAGTTAAGGCAATTCTAACATAAATTTTAAGATTTTGTATTAAAGAAAGGACAAATTCTTGCTAGAAAGCTTCCCTTTCCCAAGCGGATATGCGCTGCTCAATAGTGCGTATGGGCTTTTGCTTTGGCTCAGAAGAAGCTTGACCTGCACCCTCACCTTCTGCCGCAGCTTTCTTTACCTGTATGGAATCCAAAAGGTATGGAATAACAACCTTTTCCTTTAGGCTAGGCCAGCGGGGACTAAGGATATTTGGACAGGAAAGATATTCACCCATAGGAAGGTTTTCCAAAAGGGAACGGTAGCGCAGCGGATAGACGTTTGCATTCACCTTTATAAGAGAAGAAAATCCACCCGCAATACCAAAGGAAATGCTGTCCAGCTTTAGAGAATCCTGCCGTTCAAGCAGCTTCTTCTGAACGCTTTCGGTATAGAACCATTCTATGAATTTTTGGGCAGAATCCTTGTGTTCAGCAAACTTGCAAAGCCCCATCGTAACAATGTCGTCTTCCACCATAATGCGGCCCTCTTCCCCAACCCAGCGGTAGGTAAGCCCGGAAAACTGCTCTTCCGTAAGCATAAAAAGGTCGCTGCTCTTTATAAAGGCAAAAAAACACTTGTCTGCGGAAAACTGCTTGTACTTTGGCATGTAAAGGTACTTGAACTGAAAGTTAAGCTCAGTCTCCGTGTCGCATTCACACTGCAATGTCCAAGCCTTCATGTATTCAGCGGTATTTTTTAGGGCATCGGCATCCCAGCCAAAATGCTCCTTCTTTTCCACATAGCTTGCACCGTTCATTCTGGAAGCAAGGTAGAGAAAGTCTCCATCCCATGAAGGCGCAAAGCCCATGCTCTCAAAAGAACCGTCCTCATTCTTCTTGTTGAATTCAGAAGAAAGCTTCTTTATTCCGTCCAGGGTAATAAAATGGTCGTCGGTAACAAGAGTCTCGTTCTTCTTCCTGAACATAACCGCATCCAGGTTAAAGCTTACCGGCAAGAGGTACTGCTTGGAATTCATAAGGCCATAGTCAAGCAGCTTTGAATAGAATTCGCTCTTTTGCAAAAGCCCACCGCTGAACATATAGTCAAGTGGAATAAAATATTTTCGTGTGGAAGAATTTTTTAGCCAGGAGGAAACAACAAGATCCGGCTGAATCTCGTCTTCTAGTGGAGGCATGGAACGAGCAGGCTCTTTCTTAAAGATAACCACCGCCTTTGCATCGCCGTGCTCCTTGTTAAAAAGCTCTGCATACGAAGCAAATTCCGGAATGTCGGTCCAAATTATAAGCGGTTCATTTTTTTTGCTACCGCAAGAAGAAAAAATCAGGGTTACCGCCAGGCAAAAAAGACAAAGCGCAAAAGAAACGCCCTTTCTTGCCAAAGCGGCAGACAACCCAAACTTGCTATTATTTTGCCAGCTCTTCGGCTGTGTCATAAATTGCCTTGTAAACAAAATCAATCTTATCCTCTTCAAGACTGCTGAATGCAACACGCAGGGTATGCGGGTCGATTGATATTGTACCGATTTCCTTCTCTTTTAGCAACTTCTGCCTAAGAACTTCCGCGTCCACGGTCTTTGTGTGCAGGGACATAAAGTAACCGGAATTGAATGGCAGCGGCTCAATGGCAGAACTCTTGCGTCCGTTAACAAAAGCCTTAACCTTGTTGTAGCGCTTCTCCAGAATCTTGCGGAATTCTTCCTTTTCCTTATCCACTGACGGGTTTGCAAAAGCCTTAAGAAGAATTGTCTGTGGCGGAGTAGAAGAGCAGGAAACAGAAGAGCGGATTGCAGCCATAAGCTTCTTTACAAGAGCATCGTACTGTGCCTCGGTAAAGCCCTTGCAGCCAAAAGTAATAAATCCGCAGCGGAAGCCCCATGCAAAGTCTTCCTTTGTAGGACCGTCAATCTTTGCGGCAAGAACGTTGGGGCTAAGATCGGCAAGGTATGCAAACAAAGACTGGCTTTCTATGTCGCTCTCGTAGTTAAGGCCAAAGTAGGCATCATCACACCAGACCATAACCTTTTTACCGGCATCAGCAAGTTCCTTTACAATAGAAACAAGCTGCTTTGCCTCTGCAGCAGTAGGACTGTAGCCGGAAGGATTCTGGGGAAAGTTCAAAAGAACACGCACTGAACCGCTTGCATTAGCCTGCTCAGTAAGGGTGGCCTTTAAACCTTCTATATTGAATTTTCCATCCTTGAACATCTGGAACTGAACAAAACCAGCATTACGCCTTGCAGATGCAATAAGAACGTAATTGTCCCAGGAAGGATCAGCCGCAACAAGAGGCTTTGACTCATCAAGGAAAAGGTCAGCCAAATAAGAAATGCCTGCTGTAAGACCAGGAACCACAACCGGCAGAGAAGTGGATTTTTCCTTTAGCAAAGGATTCTTTTTAATCTGAGCAGCCTTCCACGCGGCACGAATGTCCGGATTACCGGCAGTCGGTGAATAAGAAACAAGCTCGCGGGACTCAAGCTCCGGCACAACAGCCTGAACGCTTGGCAAAACGGCTGGCTTTCCGTCTACAAGGGTAATACCGATAGTGCAGTTAGCCTTTTTACCGAGTTTCTTAGCTTCCCCACCCTGGGCAATAATTCCCTTGGGAAAATACAAGCGCTCCCCCAAATCGGAAAGCAAATCCCCGGCAACAGTACCGGCCAACACATCATTCAATTCTTTTGCTAAAGGGTTAATCATAATTTTATACTAGCGTTTTTTTACTTTGAATGTCAATATTTTTATGCAAAGAACTGCATATTTATGCATTTCCGTTTTGCCTTTTTCTTTTGGACGGTACTTTTTCCTGCTCTACCATATATTTTTTGGCTAACTCGACCGAACATGCCTTTGCGTCACGGGCTTTCCAGGGTTCCGGCATTCGCCTCCATTGCTGTCGCAACGAGTTGCAAGCAACTCGCCCTTCCAATCCCGCGTAGGTTGCCATTTTTTTAAATGCATTCGATTGTATCGATAGGAAACCTAATCAATTACTCATTAACCAGTCCAGTGCGTTCTTTCGAATTATTCCTTCATAGTCGCCATCTGGATCATCGTCAAGTGTAAGAAGCAATTTAGGATAATTATCTTTTACAGCTTTTAGAGGACGAAGTTCCCTTTGCAATGTGTCCTCATCTCTGACCGAAGCCGAAACCTGAATATAAGTATTTCCCTTGTCGTTCTGCGCTACAAAATCAATTTCCATATCATCAATTTTACCAACATAAACTGAATAACCGCGGCGGATAAGCTCAAGATAAATTATGTTTTCGAGGATATG
>JAGCWT010000132.1 GCA_017961705.1 Treponema sp. | reverse complement strand
TTTTAGGAACGCAGTTTGACTTCCGCTCCCCTCTTTTCTTTGCCATGCCGCAATCAAGCTATTCTTACCCGAAAGGCTTTTCCAGTTTTTAATTCTACCGGAATATATTCCTTTTATCTGCTCAACCGACAAATCAGAGACAGGATTACTTGCATTCACAATAAATACAAATGCTTCCAAACCGATTGGAACAAATTCCAATTCCACATTCTTTTCTTTTGCATACGTCAACTGTTCTTTTGATGGCCCTGCACAAAAAACAATATCCGAAAGGCCATCCACAAGAGCTTTGTAAGCGCCCCTTGTGTTCCTCATTTGAAGCTTGCTGCCGCTGGTAAAATTTTCACCATCAAAGCAAATTGAATCTTCGGGATAAGTTGCAGATGCAATCGCAGAAAAAACAGGATACAGGGCACTTGCCCCGTCAAGAACAGGAATATTTTCTTCAATCTGAAAATCTGATTTTGTATAATTTATTTTGGAATTGCTGACAAAGGGAAGATATTCATTCAAATCAATTGAAAGGTCCAAGACTTCCTTGCTTCCCGCCACCACGGCTATCATTCCAGACTTTCTATGCGAGAGATTAAATTTTATTCCTGAATAAAGAAGGCAAGCCATTCCCAATAAAGAAATGGCAATGAAAAACAAAAAAGCGTTTTTCTTCATATCACATTCCGTGAACTGCGATTGAATACATGATAAGAAAGAAAAATCCCCCCACAGCCAGAAGCCAAAGTAAAATAATTATCGAGGAAATTATAATGCGTTTTTTTAAGGATTTTCTTCTAGCAGCATTTCCCTTGCCTGTCCTGCAAAGCTGTATTATAGAAATTACAAGGGTAAGAAATGCTATGACCGGAAGTGCCAAAAGTATAAATTCCATTTTCCCTCCTCAATTTTCCGCATCTTTCAGCAGCAAAGACAGCAGGCATCCACATAGCAAGTTCCCCGAAAGGCAAAAAAGCTTGCCCTTCAGGGTTCATTCAGAAAACTATTTTAGAACAACACGGCAGAACTTCTTCTTTCCGGCCTTTACAACAAATTCTCCGTCTTTGTCTGCATCAGAAGTCTTAAAGACAGCCTTTACGTCCGTAACGCTGTTTCCGTTAACACTTGCACCACCCTGCTGAATCAAGCGGCGGGCATCTGACTTTGTTGCGCAAAGCTTTGTGTTAAAGAAAAGATCGCAGGCGTTAACTCCGGCATCAAATTCAGCCTTGGAAAGTTCAACGGTCGGCATCTGGGACTTGTCTCCGCCACCGCCAAATGCAGCCTTTGCACCAGCTACGGCATTGTCTGCTTCTTCCTTACCGTGGATGTCTTTTACAACCTCGTAAGCAAGTGTCTTCTGTGCAATGCGGGTCTCGGGATGTTCCTTCTGCTGGGCGCAAATCTCTTCAATCTGCTCGCGGGGAAGGAAGGTAAAGACCTTAAGGTATTCAATAACCTTGGAGTCGTCGCTGTTATAGAGGTACTGGTAAATCTGGTAGGGAGAAGTCTTTGTCTTGTCCAGCCACAGTGCATTTCCCTCGCTCTTGCCAAACTTCTTTCCGCTGGGGTCAAGGATAAGGGGCATGGTAAAAGCGTATGCAGTCTTGTTCAGCATCTTGCGGATCAAGTCAACGCCGGTCGTAATGTTGCCCCACTGGTCGCTACCTGCAACCTGCATGATGCAGCCCTTGGTCTTAAACAGATGGAGGAAGTCAAAGCCCTGCAAAAGCGTATATGAAAATTCAGCCCATGTAATTCCCGTTTCCAGGCGGCGGCGGATTATGTCCTTGTCCAGCATGTAGTTTATGTTTATGTACTTGCCTATGTCGCGCATAAAATTGAGCAGCGTATAGTCCTTGAGCCAGTCGTAGTTGTCCACAAGCTCTGCCCTGCCTTCCAAAAGCCTGTCTACCTGAGCCTGAATTGACTTGATGTTCTTGTTCACCGCTTCTTCCGAGATGATTTCACGCTCGGCTGTAGGACGGGGATCACCAATGCGTCCGGTTGCACCACCGCAAAGAAGAACAGGATGATGCCCTGCGTTGCAAAGTCTCTTTGCCATGCACAATGATGAATAATGGCCAAGGTGAAGGCTGTCTGCCGTAGGGTCTGTTCCCCAATAAAAGGCAAAAGGCTTTCCGTCCAAAACCTTCTGCAAATCGCTCTCTTCTCCTGCAACATCTTTAATAAGTCCGCGCCATTTTAAATCTTCATACAAAGTCATCGTTCTTTCCTTAGTTTTAGTCTTACAACAAGTGATTGCTAGAGATAGTAGCATTTTACAATAAAAATTACAATATTGAATTCATACATACTTATGCGCTATAATCAAAACATGATGTATGGAATTTTCCGGGTGGGATGCGTAAGCCCAGCCCTTGCCATCGCAGACTGCGATTATAATGCCGGACAAATCGTTAGCACAATTAACGAAGCAGACAAAAAAGACGTAAAACTCCTTGTTTTTCCAGAGCTTTGCACCACGGGCTACACCTGCCAGGACCTCTTTTTGCAGGACAAGCTTCTTGACTCTTCACTAAAAGCCCTTGTACGAATTGCAAAAGAAACGGAAGACACATCCGTACTTGCAGCGGTGGGACTTCCCTTTAGGCTGAACAATGCCCTTTTTAACTGCGCAGCCTTTGTTTACCGGGGAAAAATCCTTGCCTTGGTACCAAAAACCTTCATACCAAACTATTCTGAATTCTACGAAAGGCGCTGGTTCTCTCCTGCAAACAGCAAAATCCAGCAGCCGGTTTACATAAACGAAGAATTCAGCGAAGTTCCCTTTGGAACAGACATTTTAATAGAAGACAAAAACAATCCGCAAATTAAGATTGCAGCAGAAATATGCGAAGACCTTTGGGTGCCACTTTCGCCATCCACCCTACATGCCCTTAACAATGCAACCGTAATCGCAAACCTTAGCGCAAGCAATGAAGTCATTGGAAAGGCAGAATACCGCCGCACTTTGGTAAAGGCCCAGTCAGCAAAGACAATAACAGCCTACCTCTATGCGGATGCAGGCCGGGACGAAAGCACTACGGACATGGTCTTTGGCGGCCACAACATCATAGCATTAAACGGTTCAATCAAGGCGGAATCAAAGCTCTTTAGCGACTGCGAAAAAATCCTCTGCTGCGACTTGGACATGGAACTCATTCAGAACGAAAGGCTACGCACTACAACCTATGCCGCAAGCTCCGCAAAAATTGGGGCGGATCCTTCCAACGACTACCATACAGTCTATATTGAATTTAAAGACAGCCAGGGTCAGCAAGGCTCAATAGGATTCTCTGCTGGTTCAGGTGGCAAAAAAAATGACGCAGCAGAATTCTTAGGCTTTATAGATCCCCACCCATTTGTTCCTTCCGACAAGGAAAAACGAAGTGAAAGGTGCCGGGAAGTAATAGAGCTTCAGGCGGAAGGACTTGCAAAAAGACTTCGCCACATCCACGCAAAGAATGCAGTCATTGGCCTTAGCGGTGGCTTGGATTCAACCCTTGCCCTTTTGGTAACATGCCGTGCCTTTGACAAATGCTCACTGGACAGAAGCGGAATCTGGTGCATAACAATGCCCTGCTTTGGAACAACGGGACGCACCTACGGAAACGCATGCTCCCTTGCGCAAAAAACACAGGCAACCCTAAAGGAAGTGGACATAAAAAAAGCCGTTCTCCAGCACTTTGAAGATATTGGCCAGGACGAAAACGTTCATGACGTAACCTACGAAAACTGCCAGGCCCGTGAACGCACCCAGATTCTTATGGACATAGCAAACAAAACAGGCGGAATCGTAATAGGAACCGGAGACTTAAGCGAACTTGCCCTTGGCTGGTGCACCTACAACGGCGACCACATGTCCATGTACGGGGTAAACGCATCCATTCCAAAGACCCTTGTGCGCTACCTTGTTGACTACTTTGCAGACGAAGCAGAAGTGGCCGGCAACACAGAGCTTTGCAAAGTCCTAAAAGACATACTTGACACACCGGTAAGCCCGGAACTTCTTCCGCCAGAAAAAGGAACAATCAGCCAAAAGACGGAGGAACTTGTTGGCCCCTACGAACTTCACGACTTCTTCCTTTACTACATGCTGCGCCGCGCCTATTCTCCAAAGAAGATTTTCTTTTTGGCAAGGGTTGCATTCAAGGACAGGAGCGAATATTCTGCAGAAACAATCCTCAAGTGGCTAAAGAGTTTCTACAGAAGGTTCTTTGGCCAGCAGTTCAAGAGGAGCTGCATGCCGGACGGAGCAAAAGTTGGTACGGTAAGCCTTTCCCCACGCGGAGACTGGAGAATGCCGAGCGACTCTAGCGCAAGCCTCTGGCTCAAGGAGATTGAGGAACTCGAGAGGGGACTGTAATGTTTTCTTACCAGCACGAATACCATGCGGGAAACCACGCGGACATATTTAAGCACGTTTGCCTTACGCTCATCTTGGAAAACCTCTGCAAAAAGGACAAGCCCTTTACCCTAATAGACATGCACGCAGGATCGGCACTCTATTCGCTGAATGACGAGCGTCTTTTAAAAACAGGAGAGGCCGAAAGCGGAATAAAAAAGCTTTTTGAATTCTGTTCCCTGCACAGCATTACCCTTCCGGAAGGAATGAAGGAATACCTTAAGGCAGAAGAGCCTTACCTAAAGAACGGACTTTATGCAGGAAGCCCGGAAATTGCAAGGCTTTACATGAGGAATGGAGACGCGCTTTTTCTAACGGAGATGCATCCACAGGCAGCAAAGAACCTTTCGGAAAACATGAAGATGCCACTTCTAAAAGGCAAGGAAGACTCTTCATTTGCGGAAGAAAAATGCCCGGTAAAACCCGTAATAAAAATTGAAGACTCATACACTGCCCTTAATGCCCTTACCCCGCCAAAGATAAAGCGTGGACTCATACTTTGTGACCCAAGCTACGAAGATGCATCCGACTACAAAAAAGTAACGGAAGCAATTAAGAACGCCCACAAAAAATGGAACACGGCAGTTATTGCGGTATGGTATCCGCTCTTGCTAAGAAGAAAGAACGAGACGGCACAAATGCTAAGCTCACTGGAAGACTACGTAAAGCTGGGCTTGAACCAGGTTCAGACGGTAAGACTTGAAATGGCTGTTAAAAATCCAGATGAACTTGACCAAGACAGCAATGCCCACCTCTACGGAAGCGGAATGTTCCTTATCAATCCCCCCTGGCAAGTAAAAGAAAAGATGGAAAAGGTTGCATCAGTCCTCAAAAAAATTCTAGCCTAAGAACAAGTGTTTTTGTGGCAAGCAGTTAAAACCAAAAGCGGAATCCTGCCGTAAGCGGAAAATGTGCGGCGGGAAATTTTAGCCCGTCATCACCCGCAAAGTTAAGGCCAAATTCAACAGCTCCCTGCATGTAGGTCTCTAGGAAGTCAAAGACAAAGAGGTTTGCGCCAAGGACAAGCCTTGTTCCAAAAAACAGATGTGCAAGCCCTTCATCCTTATCCATGTAGGAAGAAAAAACGAGGCCTGGTCCCATGTACGAATGGAGCATTCCAAAAAGCTTGGGATTGTTCATCCAATAGTCTATGTAGCCGCCAAGGCTCCATTCATCCTGGGAAGTGTTTCCAAAAGCACCAAAGACCAAGGGGTATTCGCTTACCCTAAGAGTAACCCCTGCCCTCCAAGAAGAATCGCTTCCTAGTGGAGAGTAGCCAATTTCACTGCCAAGTCCACGGTCAGCAAAAAGAGGAAGGGCAAGAGCTAAAAACACAAGGCATAGCATCACTTTTTTATTTTTCATAAATCGATGATAGCAAAAAATCCCTTATGTGTCAAAGCAAGGGCCTTAAGAGAAGACGATGCTTCCACCGGAGGCAGTTGCCTTTATTGTAGAATTCTCCGTGAACTTTCCGGAAAGCATATCCTTTGCAAGGGCATTTTCCACGTAAGTCTGGATTGCCCTCTTTACAGGCCTTGCACCAAAAGACGGATCGTAGCCAGCGTCTGCAATAAAGTCAATTGCGCTTTCGTCAAAGACAAGGTGAATGCGCCTTTCTTCCAGCCTTCTTACAACGCGGTCAAGCTGAATGCGGACAATGCCCTTTATGTTTTCCTTAGCCAGGCGGTTGAACATTATGATTTCATCAATCCTGTTAAGGAATTCTGGGCGGAATGTCTGCTTTAAAAGAGCGTCTATCTTCTGCTTTACGGCCTCGGTCTCTGAATTGTCCTTTGCCTCTAGGATAAGGTCGCTTCCAAGGTTGCTCGTCATTATGATGATGGTGTTCTTAAAGTCTACGACACGCCCCTGACCGTCGGTAAGCCTTCCGTCGTCAAGCACCTGAAGCAGAATGTTAAAGACATCGGGATGAGCCTTTTCCACTTCGTCAAAGAGAAGAACGCTGTAGGGCCTTCTCCTAACCGCTTCCGTAAGCTGTCCACCTTCGTCATAGCCAACGTATCCTGGCGGCGCTCCAATCAGGCGGGTAACGGAAAACTTTTCCATGTACTCGCTCATGTCTATTCTTGTAAGCGCCTTTTCGTCGTTAAAGAGGAAGTCTGCAAGAGTCTTTGCAAGCTCGGTCTTTCCAACGCCAGTAGGTCCAATGAACATGAATGAACCCAAAGGCCTGTTCGGGTCGCTCAAGCCTGCACGGTTACGCCTTATGGCATCAGAAACAGATGCAACTGCGGCTTCCTGACCGATTACCCTCCTGTGAAGGACGTCTTCAAGTTCCAGGTACTTCTGCTTTTCGCTTGCCATCATCTTGGAAACAGGAATGCCTGTCCAAGTGCTAACAACACGGGCTATGTCTTCTTCCGTAACTTCCTTTCGCAAAAGGCTCTTGCGCTCTTCACTTATGTTCTGTCCGGCAGCACTTCCCTTGGATTCATTTTCCTGTGCGGTTGCAAGTTGTTTTTCCAGGGATGGAATAAGGGAATACTTTAGCTCTGCGGCTTTTTCCAAGTTACCGTCCCTTGTATACTTTTCCATCTCAAAGCGGGCCTTTTCCAAGTCTTCCTTTATCTTTCGGCTGCCCTCAATTGCACTCTTTTCGTTTTGCCACTGGAGCTTCATTGCGTCGCGGCGGCTTGTAACTTCCGCAATTTCTTTTTCTAGCTTTTCGAGCCTTTCCTTGCTTGCCTGGTCATCCTCTTTGGAAAGGGACTGCTTTTCGATTGCAAGCTGGAGGATTTTTCGTTCAAGCTGGTCAAGTTCCACCGGCTGAGATTCAATTTCCATCTTGATGCGGCTGGCTGCTTCGTCCACAAGGTCAATGGCCTTGTCGGGAAGGAAGCGGTTTGTTATGTAGCGGTTGCTAAGTGCCGCTGCCTCTACAAGTGCCTCGT
>JAGCWT010000131.1 GCA_017961705.1 Treponema sp. | reverse complement strand
GTAAAGTAGTTTTCCGGTATGTGGATGTCCAGGCCCTTGTCCAGGTCGCGCTTGTATTCGTTGGCTAGGGTTTCGCTGTCGTATTCGAGGTGGCCGGTCATGAAGATTGAGCGGTTGTCCTTTGACTTTACAATCGTTACGCCGCTGACGGGGCTTGTGGCAAGGAGTTCCAGCTTGGGGTTTGCAAGAACGTCCTGGTCCTTGATTATGGTGTAGCGGGAAGTTGGCACGGGGAAGCTGTCGTCAAAGCCACGGCAAAGGGGGTCGGTTGGCGCAAGGAGGTCGCTGTAGAAGATTCCCGAATACTTTTTTTGTATTACGTACTTGGGAATTCCGTAGAAGTGGTAGAGGCCAGCCATTGCTCCCCAGCACAAAAAGAGGGTGCAGTAGGCGTTTTTCTTGGCGTAGTCCATTATGCGGCAAAGGTCTGCCCAGTAGTCAACTTCTTCAAAGTCCAGCTGTTCGACTGGGGCTCCTGTTATTATCATTCCGTCGAACTTTTTGCTGAAGACTTCGTCGGAGGAGATGTAGAATTTTTCCAGATGGCTTGAATCTGTGTGGCGGCTAACATGGTTTTCCATGCGCACCAGGGAGATGTTTATCTGCAGCGGCGTGTTGCTCAGGAGGCGCAGAAGCTGGGTTTCCGTAACCTCTTTTGTTGGCATGAGGTTTACGATGGCAATTTCCAGCGGGCGGATGTCCTGTGTGGCGGCACGCTCGGACGTCATTACGAAGATATTTTCACTTTCCAAGACCTGCCTTGCCGGCAAATCCGCATCTATTTTTATAGGCATATATACTCCAAAGTCTATTTACACGGAAATCAGATTTGTGCTCCACTACCAGAAAAATCTGGCTGAAAATCCATGGTGCGAGGTAATAGGACTCTGACTCCCTTCGGTCGCACCTCGCAAATGGATTTTCATCCATATTTTTCTTCCCGTTGCGCACAAATCTGATTTCCAGCTTCTTTTCATAGGGATATATATATGGAAAACGTATTTCCACATATTATTTTGCACATATTATAGCATATAGCAACAATTTGTAAAATATGCTATACTAATCAGCAAATAAAGAAAGCAACACCGTTTACTAATGTCACCTTAATGAATACCAATTTTTTATGTTCGTTTAGAATAAAATTGGGGTTTTTAGGGGTGACAACCCCTAAACCGTGCCGGGAAAGGGAGGGGTCTAAGGGGAAGTTGCAACGCAGTTTCTAGCAGGGAAAACCCTCGCTTCGGAGTAGGGGGTTTTCCCTCCCCTTAATTAGGGGGTCTACAGGGGAACTCCCTTGTAAATGATGCTTATTTGAAGATTCAAGGTTGGTGGGGATATGAATACAAGAGCAGACCGCAGGGCAGCGGTAAAAAAGCTAAAGGCTTTGGTACTTAGCCCAAAGATAGAGATAAACGAATACCGCAAAGGCATAGAGAATGAATTTTCTTGCGAACTTCTTCCAGCCGGTGTTGAATGCAGCGAACAGGATGCTGGCGGAGTAAAATACGACCTTCTTACACCCGTGGTATATGCTTCAAACAGGATTATCTTCTATATACATGGTGGTTCTTTTGTTGGCGGGTCACGGCAAAGCTACAGGAACTTCTGCTCATCCCTTGCAAACGATTCATCTTGCAGGGTTGCAATTCCCGAATACAGGCTGGCACCGGAACACCCCTTCCCCTCTTCCGTAGACGACCTGCTTACCGCATTCCGCTCAATCTATGCGGACGAAAAGGCAGCGGCAAGGCTTGAAAATTCCGCAAAAGAAGAGCCTGAATACACATTTGGCCTAAAAGAAGAAGAGCCAAAGAAGGAAGAGCCGGGCGCAAACATAATAATTGCATCTGACGGAAGCGGAGCAAGCCTTACACTGGCACTTATGTTCCGCATGACGGAAGACCAGCTTAAGAGCGTAAAAAAAGTTGTCTTCTTTTCGCCTTGGCTGGACGTTTCCCGCTCATCCCCCCTGCTCACAGGCCGCCGCGTTTACGACGAAGTGCTTTCTGGAGATTCAATGCGCAGGGCAAGCGACCTTTACACTTACGACAGCAATTCGGAGAACATCTTTATCTCTCCGCTAAAGGCACCGCCAAAGAATTTTGAAGGCTTTCCGCCCTTCTTTATCCAGATGGGAGAAAAGGAAATACTCATCCAGCAGGTAAAGCAATTTGAAAGCCTCTTGGAACAGGCACAGGTTGAATGCACCCTGGATATTTGGCCAGACATGATGTACATGTTCCAGTTTGCAGACGAGTTCCTGAATGAATCCCATCTTGCAGTGGAAAAAGCCGGTAAGGAAATTTCCAAGCGCAGGGATGAATCAGACGAAGACAAATCACAGCGGCAGATGATTCTTGACCGCAACAACATTCGCTCGGAATAGGACGCTGAATTAGGATATGGAACTGCTTTCACCGGCAGGAAACGTGGACAAGCTGCGTTACTGCTACACTTACGGTGCGGACGCCGCATACATTGGGCTAAAGAATTTTTCTCTTAGGGTAAAGGCGGACAATTTTTACGAAGACGAATACAAAAAAGTTGTCCAGCTAAAGGAACTATTTCCAGGTCGCCGCCTGCACTGTGCGCTTAACATTTCATTCCACAACTCAGAGATTGACCGTTTAATAGAAGACATTCCCTACTTTAAGCTTTACCCGATAGACGCTTTTATTGTTCAGGACTTGGGCATAGTTCCAATCCTTCAGAAGAACTTTCCAAATGCGGACTTGCACCTTTCCACACAGGCAAGCTGCATGAACCGGGAAGCAGTAAAAATGTACAAGAGCATTGGCTTTAAGCGCGTTGTTATGGGAAGGGAGGCTTCGCTAAAAGAAATTGCGGAAATAAAGGATGCAGTTCCCGACATGGAAATTGAATGCTTTGTTCACGGGGCAATGTGCATTGCGTACGCAGGCCGCTGCCTGATGAGCGCATATCTTAACGGACGGAGCGCACAGGAAGGCTTTTGCTCACACACTTGCCGCTGGAACTACAAGCTTATGGCTCCAATTCTTGGGCAGGCTGGCGGTGGTATGCAGACAGGCACCTCTTTGCAAACTGGCGCGGTTCAGCAAACAGATGCCGCTTCGCAAACAGGCGAAACTTTGCAAACCGCCACCCAAGACGCGCTTCCCATGCAAAAGGCAATCGAACTTGCCCAAAGCGGAGATCTGGTCCTTAACGAAGAAAAACGCCCCGACGAATACTTCCCTGTCTACGAAGGAGAAAACTTTACCGCAGTCCTCTCGTCCAAAGACCTCTGCATGATAGACCACCTTGCAGACCTAAAAAAAGCCGGTGTTGATTCCCTAAAAATAGAAGGCCGCATGAAAAGCATCTACTACGTGGCCATGGTAACCAGAGCCTACAGAAAAGCCCTGGACGCACTGGACGGAAAAATCACGGAAGAAGAAGCCAAGCCCTTCGTAGCTGAACTATACAAGGCAAGCCACCGCCCCTTTACCACAGCATTCTACTACAACAGAAGCGATGCCGACGTAACCGTAAGCGGAGCCGCAGACAGCCCCTACCTCTTGGCAGGAGAAATAAAGGGAGCACTAACGGCAGAAGAAAGCAACTTTGTATTTAAGAAAGCAACCCAGCTAACCAAGCGCAGGAAGGAAGAAAGGGAAAAACTTTGTCCCCAGGCACTAAAAGCCCTTGAAGAGCGCATAAAAAACCAGCCGGACAAGCATCTTGCCGCGGTAGAAAAAAAAGAAGGCTTTGCATTCTACACCCTTGCACCGCTCAACATGATAACCCGGCAAACCCTCCTGGAGCTTGTTACGCCAGCCATAGTAAGCCGCATGCTTAAAGCGGAAGAATTTTGCCTGGTGAACCCCAACACCGGCGAAGTCTACAACTGGGTATGCGACGGCCACCCCTGCGCAATCTACACCAGCATTCCCCTTAGCCAAGGCGACCTCCTGCGGGCACTGGATCCAGGCTACAAAGAAGGCATCTTCCGCGACAACGGACGCTAAGCCGTCACCCTGAACTGCTACGAATGTGGATTCAGGGGCTGCCATTTTTTATAACTGTTCTGGGGTTCGACAAGCTAACCCACCAGGAACAACTACGCCACCCCTCCATAGCCTGCCGAGGTTCATGAGCTTGCCGAAGAATGGTTCATGAGCCACAGATTCCGGGTCGAAGCCCGGAATGACGGCTGCCCCCCCCTAAACTGCTAGACCCATATTTGCAAAGTACCATCGAGTGGCAATACCTTTGCAAGTATCTTTTTCTTGAAGCAAAAAAAATCCCGCCCTAACACGGACGGGAATTCTTAAAAGCAAAAAACTTTCTGCCGGGCAATTTTAGCTTACCCGGACATAACTTAGTTAGTTAGGCAACTTTAGTTTGCGAACAACTTTAGTTTGTCAGGCAACTTTAGTTTGCCGTTTCTGCTTTCTTTGCACCTGCGTTTGCTGGTGTTACATTGATTTTCTTTGTAACAAAACCGCTGCGGAGGCACTGTGTACAAATGCGGATAGTTCTTGTTGTTCCGCCGATTTCTGTCTTAATCTTAAGAAGATTAGGCTTCCAAGTTCTCTTCTGGTGGTTATATGAATTGCTTACAGTATTACCGTGTCCAGTGTGCTTACCGCAAATATCACAACTTCTTGACATATCGCTTACCTACCTATTCAATCTGATATGAGTTCTTCAATATTACAGAAATAATGCCAGTCTGTCAACATGCAAAGGGGCATTTTTGCGCATTTTTTTTGCAGTAACGGGCAAAATTAGCGCAAAAGTTGCGGTGCCGTAAAGACACGAAGAGCAACTTTTGTGGCAAAGTTTTTGTCGTCTGCGAAACTTTGTTATGTGTTTATTTCTTCAATTTGATTTTTAACAATTTGATAAATATCCCAGAAAAAATCATATTCCTTGGAATCAATTCTTTTATAAACTGTTGATATTGGAAAAATCATTATATTAGTTTTTCTGTGAACCAAACAATAATCAGTTCCGTATTCGTCAGTTATCATCTGCCATTCCATAGATAATTCTTTTCGTGCAATTTCGCCAAATAATATGCCTAAACCAGACGCAATCTCATCTTCTGAAAAAATCGAATTTCCGTTAAGCCAATTTTTGAATACGATATCTAAAATTCTTAACTCATTTGTTACTGATTTTTCTACGCTAGATGAGTTTACAATTTTGTTTCCTAAATCAATGTTTGTATTTATGATATTTATTTCTTCTTGCGTCAAATCCCGGAGTTGCGGTTTCTGATTTTGATTTCCAAGTCTTTTCTTATAATTAATTTCAGTCCCATCTACTATCAATTTATCAGAGTGTTCATTTATATGGATGGATTTAATTATATTTTCAATTTGAGCATTATATTTCTTTAGATTATTAATTTTACTATTCGGAAATGTAAGGGACAATATAAAAATGTTATTATCCAAACCAAATTTCCAATATTTAATCATGTATGAATCGTTTTCAATTTGATTTTCTGAAGTTATTGCAACATTGTATTGTCCTATTTTCTTTTGTTTTAAGTTTTTGCTGTTTATATCTTCTTGTACATGTTTTTCACCAGCTTTTTTCTCATTTTTGTCTTTAGGTTCAAAACTAATAAAACTTATTCTATAAATAATATCATCATTTTTAGGATTATAAACTAATAGTGTCCCGTTTTCTTCTGTTTCAGTTATAAAACACTTCGGAATACTACATACAAATGTTCCGTCACCAATTATAGTTAATTTTTCTTTTAGAAATGAAAACATTTTATTCTTTTTCTCCTAAGCGCCCCTGTGCAGGCGTCCACATAACAAGTATTACATTAGAATCAAAAAAGAGTCCATAGGCTATACCTTTCATCAAGAGATTCCATCAGTTTC
>JAGCWT010000130.1 GCA_017961705.1 Treponema sp. | reverse complement strand
GAAACGTACAACTATCTCAATTCTGAAATTTCTAAAGTTCATGCTATTTTATTTCCTGATTTTAAAGATGAAATAACAGATAAAATTCTAGATGATACTTTTGCTAAAAGTCTATATACTAAAGAAACTTTTGAAAAGCTTGGCATTCCAGAGGCAGAAAGGGAAAGCCTTGCCGGTGTTGGTGCCCAGTACGACAGCGAGCTTGTCTACCACAACGTAAAGGACGAGGTTGCAGAGCAGGGCGTTGTCTATACCGACATGGAAAGTGCACTTACAGGACCCTATGCGGATCTTGTAAAAGAAACCTTCATGCACCTTGTTCCCCCAACAGACCACAAGTTTGCGGCTCTTCACGGGGCAGTCTGGAGCGGTGGAAGCTTCGTCTATGTTCCCAAGGGCGTACACGTAAAGATTCCGCTGCAGTCATATTTCCGCCTTAATGCAGCAGGTGCCGGTCAGTTTGAACACACGCTTATAATCGTGGATGAAGGGGCAGACCTGCATTTTATAGAAGGATGTTCCGCACCAAAGTACAACGTTGCAAACCTCCACGCAGGCTGTGTAGAGCTTTACGTAAGAAAGAACGCAAGGCTCCGCTACAGCACAATAGAAAACTGGTCAAAGAACATGTACAACCTGAACACAAAGCGTGCGGTTGTGGAAGAAGGTGCCAAGATGGAATGGGTGTCCGGCTCTTTTGGAAGCCACATCTCTTACCTGTACCCAACGACAATCCTAAAGGGCGAAAATTCCCTTTGCGAGTTTACAGGAATCACCTTCTCCGGAAAGGGGCAGGACCTTGACACTGGCGCAAAGATGATTCACATAGGAAAGCACACTTCCAGCGTAATCAACACAAAGTCAATCAGCAAAAGCGGCGGACGCAACACCTACCGTTCTTCTGTGGTCGTAAACAGGAGCGCCAGCGGTTCAAAGTCCAGCGTAAACTGCGAAAGCCTTATGCTTGATGAAGAAAGCCGTTCCGATACAGTTCCCGCAATGAACATAATGACCGACGACTGCGACATAGGTCACGAGGCAAAGATTGGACGCATTTCCAACAAGCCAATCTTCTACCTGATGAGCCGAGGCATGAGCGAAGAAGAGGCACGCGCCACAATCGTAAGCGGTTTTGCAAACCCGGTAAGCAAGGAACTCCCGCTGGAATATGCGGTAGAGATGAACAACCTTATTCGTCTTGAAATGAAAGGAAACCTGTAATGGCAAGCACTGTATTCAATTTGGACGTAAACAATTTTCCAAGCCTTACCTGGCACCACCTTCACATAAACCACGGTCACTTGGAGGCATCGCTTTCTTCTGCTGCAGACGCTTCCGTAAGGGGAACCGGTGGCGGCATAGCATTTGCCAAGGTTTTAGAGGGGGCTTCTTCCCTTAACCCAAAGGCGGCTTCCATAGAAACCCAGATGGGCAAGGACTTTGACAAGGCCTTTGACTCTTTTGCAAAGGAAAAGAATATTCCGCTCAATCTTTTTACCGTAAATGCAGGCTCCCAAAACCAAAGCCCTGTTGGCGTTTCCTTTGACATAGCAGACTGTTCCCAAACTGCTGCGGACTTTTTTATAGATGCAGGAGAAGATTCATCCTCTGTCTTTGTATTTGACTTTTCTTCCAAAAAGGCAAGCGAGGGTGTTTTTGGAACAAGAATTCGCGTGCTTGCATCTTCATATGCAAAGGTTCACATTGTTACGGTGAACATGCTTTCTTCCGGATTTGTTAATTTTACTGCCCTTGGAACTTGCAATGCAGACGGTGCAGAGGTGGAAGTTACCCAGCTTGAGCTTGGCGGCGGCAAGGTTTTTTCCGGCAGCATGCAGCTTTTGGAAGGCTACCAGGCAAAGGCTTCTGGCCAGGAAGGTTACTTTGCAAAGAAATCTGCGGAATTTGACATAAACTATATTGTCCGCCATACAGGCCGCGACACAAAGAGCGAGGTTACTGCGGATGGCGTGGTTGCAGACTCTGCCAAAAAGAGCTGGAGAGGAACCATAGACTTTGTTAACGGCTGCCGTGGTGCAAAGGGTAACGAAAGCGAGGGAGTTCTCCTTCTTAACGAGAATGTAACCAACAAGAGCCTTCCTGTTATCCTCTGCGATGAAGAGGACGTTGAAGGTCAGCACGGCTGTTCAATCGGAAGGCTTGGCAAGGACGAGATGTTCTACCTGATGAACCGCGGTCTTGACGAAAAGGCTGTGCGGGAACTTATGATAAGGGCAAAGATTTTTTCCGTATGCCGCCACATTCCGGATGAAGAGCTTAACGGCAGAATAAGGTATTTTATTGAGGGAGATTTGTAGAATGAATTTCAGCGACTTGCGCAAAGACTTTCCAATTTTTACAAGTCCTGCAAACGAGGGACTAATTTATTTTGACAATGCCGCCACAACCCAGCGTCCTCTTAGCGTTACAAAGGCAATCCAAGACTTTTACAATAACGACAATGCAAACCCCCTGCGTGGTCTTTATGGACTTAGCATGCGTGCAACAGAACGCTACGAAAATGCAAGGCAGACAGTCGCATCTTTTTTAAACGCAAGTTCCTCACAAGAAATAATCTTTACCCGAAACGCATCGGAAAGCCTGAACCTTGTGGCCTATACATGGGCTCTTTCCAACGTAGGCGAGGGCGACGAGATAGTTGTTAGCGCAATGGAGCACCATTCAAACCTTCTTCCCTGGCAGATGGTGTGCAGGGCAAAGAAAGCAAATCTTGTCTTCCTTGAATGCGGCAACGACGGAATAATTGACAAAAGCGAATGGGAATCCAAGATTACGGCAAAGACAAAGCTTGTTGCCATTACCCATGTTAGCAACGTATTTGGAATTACAAACCCGGTAAAAGAAATTGCCGCCTATGCCCACAAGGTTGGAAACGGTGCAAAAGGTGCCATTGTTCTTGTGGACGGTGCCCAGAGCCTTCCCCACATTGCGGTAGACGTAAAGGACTTGGACGCAGACTTTTTTGCCTTTAGCGCCCACAAGCTTTGCGGCCCAATGGGAATCGGCGGACTATACGGAAAGAAGTCCATCTTGGAAGAAATGCCACCATTCCTCCGCGGTGGAGAGATGATTGAATACGTTACCCGCGAAGATGCAACCTATGCGGAGCTTCCCCACAAGTTTGAAGCTGGTACTGTTAACGCATCAGGAGCGGTTGGACTTGAAGCCGCAATAAAATACATACAGAATGTTGGCTTAAAGAATATAGAAGAAAACGACAACCACCTTGCATCCCTTTTGATGAATGGAATGAAGGATATTAAGGGTGTAAGCGTTATTGGCCACCCCGACCCCTTGCGCCACTGTGGAATCGTAACCTTTACCATAGACGGTGTGCACCCCCACGACATATCAAGCATCTTGGACACGGAGCACATAGCAATACGTGCAGGCCACCACTGCGCCCAGCCCCTCATGCAGAAGCTTGGAGTGAACAGCACAGCCCGCGCAAGCCTTTACTTCTACAACACAGAAGATGAGGTTGCAGTATTCCTTGAAAAGCTTTCAAAGGTCCGCAAGTGGATGGGGCTGGAGTAGACATTTATTTATGAAAATTTTTCTTAAAAAGTTTATCTCGTTTTTGCTATTTTTGGCTTTGGGGCTTGCAATAGACATACTTTTAGGGCTTTCCGTTGGAACAATATTTTATCTTTTAAGGGACAAAAAGCTAACGGAAGCTCTGGACATCTGCTTTTTTGATTATTTTTTTAGCTTCTTTATAGGGCTTGCTTTTATTGCCTGGATAATTTCTTTTGTAATAACAAGGAAGTTTCTTTGTAAGGGGATTGGACTTGTTTTCTTACCCATAG
>JAGCWT010000129.1 GCA_017961705.1 Treponema sp. | reverse complement strand
CCTTACTTCTTTGTCCGAAAGGGAGTCAGCCTTTACAAAGGGGGCAAGGTAGGTGTCGAAGGATGAGAATGCCTGTGCTCCAGCCCATTCATTCTGGAGGATTCCCAGGAAATTTACCATCTGGTTCACCAGGGTTGAAAGGTGGGCCGCAGGTGCGCAAGTGATTTTTTCCTTTACCCCGCCAAGTCCTTCTTTTATTAGCTGCCTTAGGCTCCATCCCGCGCAATATCCGCTGAACATGGAAAGGTCGTGGATGTGGAAGGCGCAGTTGATGTGGGCGTCGGCAATTTCCTTGGGATAGATGTTCCTGAGCCAGTAGTTTGCGGTTATTGTTCCCGAATTGTGCAGTATAAGCCCGCCAAGTGAGAAGTTTATGTTTGCGTTTTCGTGGACGCGCCAGTCGCTTTGGCTAAGGTAGCCGTCCATGGTCTTGTTTATGTCTACGGCAAGCTTCTTTGCGTCGCGCATGGCTTCGTGCTTTGCCCTGTAGAGTATGTAGGCCTTTGCAATCTCTACCTCACCGCTCTGGATAAGCACGGTCTCCACTATGTCCTGAATTTCTTCTATGGCGGGAATGGAATGTGCCCTTCTTCCTGCAAGCAAAAGGCGCAGCTGCTCTTCAACTGCATCGGTGAGCCTTTCTGCCTTTTCCGGGTTTGCAATCTTTTCTACTGCCTGAACAGCCTTTCCCACGGCCTTTTCTATCTTTTTGCGGTCATAGTTTTCTATTTCCCCAGACCTTTTTACGACTTTTTTAAGAAAACTTTTTGCTTCTTCATCAGAACTCGTACCGAGGAAGCTTTTCCATTCAGGAAATACGCTTTGGGCCGAGTCTGCGCCATCCAAATGATTCAATTTTAATCCCCTCCGACTTTTTTTACTTCGATTATAAATTCTTCCAAGTTGTTGAAGTGCTTGTAAACGCTTGCAAAACGTATGTAGGCCACCTTGTCCACGTCGTTGAGCCTTTTGAGCACAATTTCTCCGAGTTCAGAAGTGGCAATTTCCCTGCTGACCTTTCCCTTTGCGTAGGCTTCGTCCTCTATTTCTGTGACGAGCTGGTCTATGAAGCTTGTAGCGACCGGGCGCTTTTCCAGAGCATGCTCGATTCCACGTGAAAGCTTGTCCCTGTCAAAGGGTTCACGCCTTTTGTCCCTCTTGATTACCATAAAGGGCTTTTCCTCTATACGCTCGTAGCTGGTAAAGCGGTTGTGGCATTCATTGCACTCGCGGCGGCGGCGGATGCTTTCTCCGTTGGCCATTGTTCTGGATTCAATTACCTTGTCGTCAAGGCTTCCGCATAAAGGGCAGCGCATTGTTTTTTACCTCTTGCAATTTTTTATATTCTACACCTCTGGCAAGGTGGGGGCAAGGGTGAATTCCCAAAATTCTTATGAATTTATGAGAATTTACTAAAGTTTTTTGTATTCTATACCGAATACTAGTGTTTTTTTTGCCTGTGGGGCAGGTGTAGGGCGTCAAAAAATGCCTTTTTCTTCTTTAGGGACTCAATGAGCTCCGCAGCTTCTTCCTCGTCTGAACCGTAGAGTATTTTTGCAACGAAGGGTCTTACAAGGGCGCTGAGTGGTACCGTGACCGTCAGCTTTAGGATGTCGTAGTAGATGAAGGGGAGGAGCCCTATTTGCACAAGGCGTGAGAACTGCTCGCCAGCTGTCTGTCCCTTTAGCAGTGCGTGGAATGTGCTTTCCGGATTTAAAAGTATGCAGTGCCTTAGCCAGAGTAGCCCCGGAATATAGACTGCCGCGTATCCCGCAAGTGCCGCATAAAGGATTCTTAGCCAGTTCTTTATGTTGAATTTCTTTTCAAAAGTGAAAGGTGAGCCTGCTATAAGGCCAGAAACCGCAGCTGCAATGAAATAGCCCAGTATGTAGCCGCCTGTCTGCCCGGTTAGATGCTCAATTCCTCCGTTTCCAAGGGCAAAGACCGGAATGCCAAGCCCTCCTGCCAGTATGAATAGGCCCGTAGCCCCAGCCCCCTGTGCGCCGCCCAGGATGCATGCCGCCAATATGCAAAGCATGTTCTGGATTGCAACGGGTACAGGGCTTAGCGGCATGAGTGAGTGTCCTGCTATGGATGCTAGGCATATTACCGCCGCTGCTGCCAGGGTTGCCAGAGAGCGCAGTGTCGTTCGCTTTATGTTCTTTTTCATATAAAAT
>JAGCWT010000128.1 GCA_017961705.1 Treponema sp. | reverse complement strand
TACAAAAAATTGCATAAATATGCACACTCTTTATTTACAAAGAAATAAAAATACTTTAGTATATTGCTAGCACCTGCGGAGAAGACGCAGGGCTAAGAGGTTATAATATGGAATACAATATTAAGAACGCTTACTGCAAACGTGTATGGGACGAAATCAGCACACGCTATGCAGATCAAGGACACTTTCTCCAGGCTGCAGGCCTTGTTCTCGAAACAATTTCTCCGGTTGTAGACAAAATGCCGGAACTGGAAAATTACGCTGTTCTTGAACGTTTTGTAGAACCGGAACGCATTGTAATGTTCCGTGTTCCGTGGACAGATGATCAGGGAAAGGCTCACGTAAACCGTGGCTTCCGTGTTCAATTCAACAGTGCAATCGGACCTTACAAGGGAGGCTTACGCTTTAGCCCGGAAGTTGGTCTTGATGTATTGAAATTCCTCGGATTTGAACAGGTTTTAAAGAATTCACTTACAACTCTCCCGATGGGTGGTGGTAAAGGTGGTTCAGACTTTGACGCACACGGAAAGAGCGATGCAGAAGTTATGCGTTTCTGCCAGTCTTTCATGACAGAACTCCAGCGCCACATTGGCCCAGATACAGACGTTCCAGCCGGTGACAAGGGTGTTGGCGGACGCGAAGTTGCATATATGTTCGGTCAGTACAAGAGACTCCGCAACGAATACACAGGCGTTCTTACTGGAAAGGGCCTCGCATTCGGCGGTTCACTTGCACGTACAGAAGCTACAGGCTACGGTCTTATCTACTTTGCAGACTGCATGCTCAAGAAAATCGGAAAAGACTTCAAGGGCAAGACATGCATCGTATCTGGAGACGGAAACGTTGCACAGTACGCTGTAGAAAAGCTCACACAGCTTGGCGGAAAGGCAATCACATTGTCTGACTCTTCTGGATACATCCTTGACGAAGAAGGAATCACACAGGAAAAGCTTGAATTCGTAAAGCAGTTCCGCGCAGAACACAAGAAGGTAGACACATACCTTACAAAATATCCAAAGGCAAAGTTCTTCAAGGGAGAAAAACCTTGGGGCGTAAAGGCTGACCTTGCATTCCCATGCGCAACTCAGGATGAAATCTATCTTGAAGATGCACAGAAGATGGTTGCAAACGGAGTATGGCTTGTAGCAGAAGGTGCAAATATGCCTACACGTGCAGAAGCAATCGACTACTTCCAGAAGAACAAGGTTATGTTCGCTCCTGGAAAAGCTGCCAACGCAGGTGGTGTTGCAGTATCCGGCCTCGAAATGAGCCAGAACTCAGAACGCCTCAGCTGGAGCTTCGAAGAAGTAGACGCAAAGCTCAAGCAGATTATGACCAACATCCACGACAACGCTTACGAGACAGCCAAGAAGTACGCCACAGAAGGTGACTACGTTGCTGGCGCAAACATCGCAGGCTTCGTAAAAGTAGCATCTGCTATGGTTGCTCAGGGCTTGGTATAATAACTGTCCAGCAAAGCGAGTTTTAACGGTTTTTGCGCAGCAAAAATTGACGCAGTGCAGCAAAGTTAAAACTCGTTAAGCAAGCACCAGCTTGCGACTAGCTCAGGGCTTGGTATAATAACTAAGCACTTTTAACAAATAAAAAAAGGCGTATCGGTTTTCCGGTGCGCCTTTTTTGTTACACAAAACGTGTCATCATCATTCTTAGCTGCTGTGTTATTATCGGGCTCGACCCGATAATCTGCTTTAACCATTACCCACGTCTTTCGCAAAGGAGTTTCAAGCGCCCCTGGAAAGCGGGTAAAAAAATCATCCTTGTCATTTTTTACCACGGAAGTTTTCTGGCAGAAAGTTGCAAGTTTTTTTTGCAAACAAGCAAGATTCCTTCCATGGTGCAAATGGCAAGGACAGTAAAAGCTTATCCTGCAATGTTGAATCTTCCTGCGTCTGAAGGAAGGTTCTGTGCTGCATAGCTGTAGACAATCTTTGCCACATCGTAAATTGGCTTCTTTACGTTCAGGCCCATGCTGCGTGCAAAGTCGGAGGAAGCCTTTGTGGCCTTTGGATTCCAGAGGGTTGCGCTCTCAAGGTTAATAAAGTCAGCCTGTTCGGATGAAGCAATTCCTTCAATGTGCCTGTTCATCTCTGCAACAAGGGCATCCTTTCTCGGGTTGTCAAGGGAGACAAGGGCAAGGCTGCACTTCTTGTTTACCATCTTGATTGTGGAAAGCAGGGAAAGGTAGAGGTTGTCAAACTCAGTCGGGTTTGTGGCAAAGAGATCTTTATCTTCTTCGCCCAAGTGAAGGATGATGCCTTCCACATTGATAGAAGCGACGTACTTCTTGAAGTATTCCTTTGCATTCTTGAGGGAGAGGGCAAATGTGCTTGTGTTAACAAGGTCTGTTTCCAATTCAAACTCATCGTTGATTTTTGCCGCAGGGATTTCCTTGTCGTATGTGCCACCAAGAAGAACCATGCTGCTGACTGACGGCTCCTTCTTTTCGTCTGCAAGAATAATCTGCTCTTCGTGTGCATAGACAACCTTGTTTGCTTTTGTTGTATTGTTTGAACCCATAAAGACCTCCTCGCGCTTTTTGTCCAGCGCTCTGTTTCTAAAATATACCAAGACATTCGTCATTACGATTACAAGATTCAAGAAGTAAACTGCAAGAACGTAGTTGTACTGGTGGTTGTTAAGCTTGGCGCAGATTCCTGCAACGTAGCCTGTTATGATAAGAAGGATGAATGCAAGGCTGGTGCTTTTTGCAGTGCGTGCCCTGTATGCCTTTACCACATTGATTGGCCAAGAAAAGCCAAAGCAAACCAACATTCCAGATTCCAAAAGATTAGCTAAGTTCATATAAAAACCTCTATTCATAAATGTTTTTTTTATGCCGCTCTTTGCAAGTGACAATTGCATGATAGCCGAAGCAGAAAAATCATTCAATTTTTTTGAAAGTTAAAAAATGAAAAAAAAAGCCAATATTTTTTTTACTTTCTAAAGTCCCCCAAAAAATTTTCTTTATGCTATAGTAGTATTATGGAAAACAAAGGAAACCTTAACCTTCTTAGAAAAGAAATTACTTCTACACAAGTTGCGCTGATTATCCTCGTAACAATTTTCTTAAGTGCAGGCGGAATGCTAATAAACATCAATTCCAACAACAAGTCCTTTGACCAGAACTTGCAGAACACATCCGCACTCATAACACGGCTTTACAGCTTTACAAAAAACATGACACAGACAGAACTCTGCGTTTACATGGACAGCGTTGTTTCTTCCCTTTCCGACGTTGACATTTTTTCTATCGTAGACAAAAACAACACAAGGATTTACCACACCCACCACCAGCTTATAAACACCCAATACGATGGAGACCACCCGGACTTTTCCATAAAACGCTCCGACTACTTTACGGAAGATAGCACAGGCCCGTCCGGTCCGCAAAGGCGCACCTACTCTGCCGTATACGATGAAGACGGAAACTACCAGGGCTTTATAATGACAATCCAGCTAAAGACTTCCATGCGGTCGGTAACAATAAGGACAATACTGCTCTTTCTTGTGGTAACAATTGTTGCAATATTGATAGAGCTTGCTGTTTGCGCAACCATTTCAAAAAAGATAAAAAAAGAATTCCTTCGCTTTACGGAAGACTTTGAGGGAACAAAATTCCTTGTTGATTCAATGAGGGCAAACAACCACGACTTTACAAACAAGCTGCACGTTATCCTTGGCCTTATCCAAATTGGCGAATACGAAAAGGCACAGAACTACATACAGAACATTTCCATCATCCAAAGGGAAACCGTAACCTTTGTAATGCACAACATAGAAAACCCGTCTCTTGCAGCCCTGCTCATCGGAAAGATTGCAAGGGCAAGTGAATGCAACGTAAAATTCAGCCTAAAGGAAAATTCATGCTACAAGGAAAAAGACATAGACATTCCATCTGAAGCGCTGGTAACAATCACCGGCAACCTAATAGACAACGCACTTGACGCAATGAACCGCAGCCACAAGGAATGCAAGGAACTTTCCATAGGCATCTACTCAAAGCCGGGAGACCTGCTTTTGATTGTCCAGGATTCAGGGCCGGGCATTCCAAAAGACATAAGGGAAGCTATTTTTGAAAAAGGATTTTCCACAAAGGGAAAGGGACGCGGACTTGGGCTTTACCACACCAAGCAGCTAATCCTAAGCCTTGGCGGAGAAATATTTGTAGAATCCCAGGTTGGAAAAGGTTGCTGTTTTACGGTAAAATTAAAGAGGGACTAAACCAAGGAATTTAGCATGTACAAAGTTTTAATCGTAGAAGATGATCCCATGGTTGCAATGATAAACCAGCACTACGTAGAGCAGAACAAGGAGTTTTCTGTTTCTTCTGTTTGCAAGAACGGAATGGAAGCCTTGGACTTTCTGCAAAAAGAAGCGGTTGATCTTATTGTGCTGGACGTATTCATGCCGCAGATGGACGGAGTTGAAACCCTAAAGCACATAAGGCAAAAAAAAATCCAGGCGGAAGTTGTAATGGTGACTGCCGCAAACGACACCGCCACCCTGGAAGAAACGATGAACCTTGGCGTGCTTGACTACCTTATAAAACCCTTTACGCTTGAACGCTTCCAGATTTCGCTTGAAAAATTCATTGAGCGCATAACGACTTTAAAGCAAAACACAACGCTTGACCAAAGCTGCATAGACAGCCTCTTTTCCAAATCCGTAAAAACCCACCGGGACGACTTGCCCAAGGGAATACAGAAGCGCACCCTGGAATCTTTAGTGCAATACTTTAACGAAAACCCCGGCTGGCAGGCTGCAGACACAATTGCAGAAAAACTTGGAATTTCCATAGTAACCGTGCGCCATTACGTAAGCTACATGGTTCAGGAAAAAATTATCCGCGAAGAAATAAACTACAAAACCGGCGGAAGACCTTCCATGGTCTACAAGAAAAACTAAGGCTCTTTTAAAAAGCGCAAACAGGCATTTCCACTCTGCAAAAAAAATCTTTTGTGCTATACTCTTTGCAAGGGGCAAAAAATGAATGCAAAAGAAATTACATCGCAGCTATTTAAAATGCAGGACAAGGAATACTCCGCTTTCCAGGCAAGGATAATTCCTTCGGTGGAAAAAGAAAAAATCATAGGTGTAAGAACGCCCCAGCTCCGCTCATTTGCAAAAACTCTTGCCAAGGAAGAAGACACTGAATCTTTTCTGCAAAGCCTTCCCCACAAATATTTTGAAGAAAACCAGCTGCACGCCTTTGTAATTTCACTCGAAAAAGATTTTGGCAAATGCGCATCCCATGTGGAAAATTTTCTTCCATACATAGACAACTGGGCAACCTGCGACCAGCTTTCGCCCAAGGCATTTAAAAAAGAAAAAGAGAAGCTTCTTCCCTACATAAAAAAATGGATAAAATCGGAAAGGGTCTACACCATACGCTTTGCAATAGGAATGCTGATGCAGCACTTTCTGGATGAAAACTTTTGTGACCAGTACGCAAGCATGGTGGCAAAGATAAAGTCTGATGAATACTATGTTAACATGATGAGGGCATGGTATTTTGCAACAGCCCTTGCAAAGCAGTACGACCTTATTCTGCCCTACATAGAGCAAAAGAAGCTGGACGCATGGACCCACAACAAGGCCATACAAAAAAGCATAGAAAGCTACAGGATTACAGCTGACCAGAAAAGCTACCTGCGCACACTAAAAGTATCTTTATAACCCTCCCGTAAATTTTGGAGCCAAGAGATTTATTCTGGAGAGGCGAATTTAAAAGCAACCTACGCCCGATTGTAGCGGCACGAAGTGACCCCTCTTTAGCGGGGTTGAAACCGCGGAAAGCGGGGATTGCATGGAGTCTGACCGGGCTGTAGGACCGGGCACAGTTAAAAATGGAATGCCGTCCAAAAAAAAAGAAAAATTAATTCCTTATTTTATTGTGGTTCCTACGTAATCTTTTCCGTCCAAGATGGCGCGGATGTTGGGGATGTTTTTTCCGCCGGCACAGATTACGGTAAGGGAAAGCTCCTGGGCTTTGCGGCTTGCGATTGGGTCAAAGGGGCAGTTTTTGCCGGGAACCCACTCGTCGCCAACAATTTTGCGGAAGTCTGCCCAAGAGATTGTGTCTATTGGCTTTGCGTCCGGATTTTTGCGCGGATCGTCTGTGTAGACTTTTTCTATGTTGCTAAGGTTTACGACTGTGTTGGCCTTGTATTTTTCTGCCAAAAGAACTGCGTCGTTGTCTGTGGAAAAGCCGGGCTTCCATCCTGCTGCAACGAGAACCTTTCCTTCAAAGTCTGCTGGAGCGGCTGTTGGGTCTGTTACAACATCGTTTTTGCAAAGGGGGCCAAATACCGTCTTTAAAATCTGGGCGTTAAGGCGGGTTGCCATAATTCCAAGCCAGTCACAGGCATTGTTAAGTTCTGCTTCGTTTGCAAAAGCGGCGGATTTTTTCTGCTCACCGGTAAAGGACTCTGCAACTTTGCGGTAGGCGTTCTGGTAAACACGGGCAGGTGCTCCACCACCGGCAACAAGAATCAGGCGGTTCTGCTGGTCAGACATAAGCCATTCAACGGCCATCTTTCCAAATTCGCCAAGGAAATTTGTATCAACTTCACCGGGGGCAATTATTGAGCCACCAACACTCAAAACCTTTGTATTCATATATACTCCTTTGCTAATGTGCTTGCTAACGTGCCTGCACTAATGTATCTGCTCTATGCCTATAATCGTAGGGTTGTTCCACAGGGAGCTGTAGTTAAGCATGGAATCGCTGGCTTCTTCCCAAACCGACTGCAGGGCGTATGTTCTTGGGCGGTAGACAATCTTGCTGTTGAGCAGGGAAGGTTTTATCTGCGTCCATCCCCTGCTAAAGATTATGTGCTGGTTGTCCATGTTGCCAAAGTAGAATTCTGCCTTGTTGGAAACTTCCTGCATGGGGGTAAAATTCAAACCGGCACCAAGCGCTGGGTCCACGGGGAACCAACCGTAGCCTTCAAAATACACTTCTGCCCACCAGTGGTTTCTGGTGGTTGCGTTGTCTTCCACAAGTATTCCGCTAACAGGAAGTGCCGGTATTCCAGCTGCACGGCAAAGGGCTGTAAACATTACGGAAAAATCGTATGCGTCGCCGTACTTTTGCTCCAGCATGTCAAGGACAGTTACGTTTCCTGCCCTTACTTCCTGGTAGACTGTAAAGTTTTCTATTAGGTACTCGTAAATAAGCTTGGACTGCCTGTAGGGATTCTTTTCCCTTCCCACTACAGACTGAACCAGCTGAATTATTGCCGGGTTGGAAGAAGGAACACAGGAGTCGGAAGATGTGAACATGGAGTACAAAAGTCTCTGCCTGTCCGAGTAGCGCTTAACCTGCCTGCTGTCTATTCCGCTTGTAACGGCATAAACTTCTACTGCAAAAACCTGGCTAAAGCGCTGCTTGCTACCGTCGCCACCGCTTATGTCTATCTGCTGGATAATGTCGTGGATGTCGTTTTTGATAAGAGGCTCCGGGCTTACCTCCGTTATGTTTGCAACAGGCTGTGATGCGCATACCGGGGGACGAGGAATGTAAAGGGTAATCCTTGAATCCTGACCCTGACCCCTGTTTTCTATGTCTGCGTTAACCTGAACAACATAAGTCCTGCTGGAAGAATATGAACTTCTTCCTGCCTTGTATTCAACAGTAAAAAGCTGGTTGTGGCTCATTCCGTTTGCGGTCTGAACATAGATTGGACCTGATGCGGCTCCGTCCGGGACACGCACATGTAGCTCGCTGTCGCTCCAATATTCATAGTCAAAGTCCATTTCGTTGGCAGAAATGTAAACCCCGCCCTGGCTTGTGCTTCTTTGTGCAGCCGATGCATTTGAAAAAGAACGGTTTGCAGAAAAATAAACCTGGGAAGATGCGCGTACGTTGCCAAAGTTTGCACCCGTAATGACGATTGTTTCGCCAGGTTCTGCTTTTTCCGGCTCCACGCTCCTTATTATTGGCAGAGAGGTCCTTGGGTTCTGGCGGACTGCAACAGGAATGCCTGCTTGTCTTGCAAAGAAAGATGGGTTTGATTTTCCTGCAGAAGTCTGAACCGTAACAAGACCGTCTTCCACTGTTTGCGGAAGGACTAGGCGGATTTGCCTGTCGCTCCAACTAACATAGCCTGACGATGTTATGCGGGAACCTGCAATCTCTACAAAAGAGTCGGCACGTTCGCTTCCAAAATTTTCACCGTGGATTGTTACCGTCTCTCCGGGAGAACTTACCGGTGGGGCAATGGAAACAATCTCCGGCTTTTTTCTTGAACTGCGCCTTGCAAAGCTTGAAAATGCAAAGAATAAAACAAGAATTCCCGCCAGCGTAAGTATGCGCACCAACGGGTATTTCTTGAGGAGTTGAAGGTATAATTTTAGGGACTTCAATTTCCGCTCCCTATTTCGAGGGAGATGTTTGCAAAGGGTGAATAGAACTTAAAGTTAAAGCCCTTTGTCTTTTTCTGCTCTTCGGAAATAACTTCTTCCGGAAGCGGAGTGAACACGTCATAAGTTGCCGGGTAAGCGCCCGTTCCCGAAGCGTTTCTAACATAGGCGGAAGTTGGCATGGAGGTAAAGTTGCCGTTAAACGATGCCTGTCCCTGTGAACCGTGCTCCAAGTATGCATCCTCTCCCAAAAGAGACTGAATCTGAATTTCTCCAAGGTTTGCCGGGTCAGCCTGCATGGAATCCAAAGAAACCGTAGAAGCTGGTGTTGCCAAGGAAGCCCTTGCCACCGGCTGGAAATCCTGCACCTGAACGGTTTTTCCGCGACCAAAAGGAAGCACTATGCCCAAAACAGCCGCAGCGGCAATTCCCGCAACAAAGTAGCTCATCTTCTTTGCAGTCGTAAAGCTCTTTGCTGGCTTTGCATCGATTGTCCTTGTAAACTTAAGCTTTGATTCCAGCTTTTCCCAAGAAGCGTCCATGCGGTCTTTGCCAAATTCTATGTCGGCAGCGTCCTGGGCAAAAACTTTGTGCAGCTTACGGAGCTTTTCCAGTTTTGCCTGGCAGTCCGGGCAAGAGGCTACGTGTTCCTCATACTTTGCAAGGTATGCCATTGGCAGTTCGCCGTCGAGGTAAATTGAATGAATATCATAATCAGGACAGGTAGACATCATCTTCTCCTATTATTTTAGCAAGCTGTTCACGGGCGCGGAACACACGGACCTTTACATTGCCTTCCGTTATCCCAAGCGCCTGCCCTATTTCCTTGTAGTTCATTTCTCCGTACTCACGCAGCACAAGCACTTCCTTTAGCTTGTCGGGCAAAAGGTTCAAGGCTTCCTTTGTCTTCTCTATGGCCTCTGCCTTAAGAAGCTCCGTCTCGCCAGAATCCATGTGCTGCCTGTTTTCGTACAGAACCTTGTGGTAGGCCTTTGCCTCGCGTACCTTGCGCTTTGCATAGTTGAGCGATGCATTCTTTACCACGCGTATAAGCCAGAACTTTGCGTCATCCATGGAAGGGAACACGAGTTTTTTTTCGTTCGCCTTGATGTATGAGTCGTGTACTAAATCTTCGGCAGCTTCTTCATCATTCACGATGCGGAAAGACACCTTGAACAAAAGCTGCATTGTGGCGTTATATACTTTTCTAAAGTCCTGGGGATCAGAACAGTTTATCTGCCCCGCCGACCCCTCTTTACTGTTAAACATCCTAGCCTCTTGTAAGTTACAGCTTGGCCGCAAAAATAATGCCTGCAAACCAAAACTGCACAAAACTCATTTTTTGCGCTCCCAGACAGGGCCGTTGGGTGTGTCCGTAACAACAATGCCCCTTGCCGTAAGCTCGTCACGGATTCTGTCCGCCTCCGCAAAGTTCTTGTCCTTCTTAGCCTGAACTCTGGCTGCAACCAAAGCGTCAATCTCTGCGGCTTCACTGTCGCCCTCGTGGCTGGAAGCTGTATTTGCAGAAGAAGCACCCGCTCCGGACAAGGAAGCTGCGTTCTGTGACTGCAATGCCTCTTTTGCACTATTCAAAAGGCCAAGACCAAGTACGCTGTCCATGCGTCCCACAAGATCCAGTGCCTCTGAAGGGCTAAGGGAAGAGTCCTTAACTGCTTTTTGAACACGGCTGAGTGCAGCTGGAGTACCAAGGTCATTCTCCAGGTCTTCCCTGAATTTTGTAAGCAGTTCTACCGCTGAAGGAGAAAGGCCTTCCAAAACCGCTGCCTGACCCTTTGCATAGTCTTTTTCGCAGGACTTTTCACCAGTTGCAAGGCCAGCCTGTTTTGCCAGCTTTGCCACGCGGTTAACAAGAGCCATCCTTGCGTTCTTTGCGCTTTCCATGGCATCAAAGCTAAAGTAAAGCTGCTTTCTGTAGTGGCCACCCAAAAGGAAGAAGCGGTAGTCAAGCGGACTGTAGCCTTTATCTATTAACGACTGAAGGCGCAAAAAGTTACCGCTGGACTTGCTCATCTTGGCAGCCTCTTCTTCACCGGAAGAAGCGTCACCAGAAGCCTTGGGCTTTGCAATTACAAGGAATTCATTGTGCAGCCAGTAGTTAACCCACTTTGCTCCCGTAGCACCCTCACTCTGGGCAATCTCGTTAGTATGGTGGATGGGCACGTGGTCAATACCGCCCGTGTGAATGTCAAAGTGCTCGCCAAGGTACTTCATGCTCATTGCAGAACATTCAATGTGCCAGCCGGGGTAGCCTCTTCCCCAGGGTGAATCCCAAGTCAAAGCCTGGTTCTCAAACTTGCTCTTTGTAAACCAAAGCACAAAGTCGTAGGGACTGCGCTTGTTCGGGTCAACCTCAATGCGGGCTCCTGCCTTAAGGTCGTTTATGTCAATTCCGGCAAGCTTTCCGTAGTCTGGGTAAGTAGAAACGTCATAGTAAAGGTTTCCTCCAGCCATGTAGGTGTGGCCGTTGGCTTCAATACGCTTTATAAGGTCAATCATTTCCGGAATATGCTCTGTTGCCTTGCAGATTACGTCCGGGCGGCGGATATTCAGCGCATCAATGTCCGAAAGAAAGGCATCCGTATAGAATTTTGCAACTTCCAGAACGGACTGGTGCTTTTCCTCCGCAGTCTTAAGCATCTTGTCCTTTCCGTCATCAGCATCACCGGTAAGGTGGCCAACGTCCGTTATGTTCATGACGTGCTTTTTGTCGTAGCCAAGAAAAGTAAGGGCACGGTCAAGAGTGTCCAAAAAAACGTATGCCCGCAGGTTTCCTATATGGGCATAATTGTAAACAGTAGGTCCGCATCCGTAAAAACCGCAGAATCCCGGCCTAATCGGCACAAATTCCTGCATCTGGCGTCCCATTGTGTTAAATAAACGTAGTCCCATAAAAAAAACCCCCGGTTACTAATTATCCCCATAGAATACGCAAAAACAGGGAAAATTTCAAGATGGGCACTTTTTGATTTTTTTTATGGAGTTTTTATGGACGGAACTTTCTTAAGTTCTACCAGAATGCCTCTTGGCTAATCCGACCGTAAGTTTCTTTTCGTCACCCGCTTTCCAGGGTTCCGGCCTTCGCCTCCATTGCCTACGGCAACCCGCTTCGCGGGCCCTTCCAATCGGGCGTAAATTACAACGGAGTTCCCCGCGTAGGCGGATTATTTGCAAAGCAAAATTTTAAATTACAAATTTAAATTACAAATCGGAAAAATAAGTTTTTTTATGGTATAATAAAAGAGAATTTGCTCGCAAGGAGGACATATATGCCGTTGGCTGAAGTTCAAGAAAAATTAAAGACAATTCCAGACGAATACCTCGCGGAAGTATATAATTATTTGGAATTACTGGAATATAAAATATTGTACAAAAAACAAAATGAAACTTTACATAAAAAATTCCCCAACCGCCGCCCAGGAATTTTAAAAGATCCAGATTTCTACATGTCTCCAGATTTTGACGAGCCTTTAGAAGATTTTAAGGAGTACATGTGAAATATCTTTTAGACACCCATGCCCTGCTATGGTATTTGTTTGATGATAAAAACCTTTCCTCAACAGCAAAAGAAATTATTACAAATGAATTCTGCTACTACAGCAAAATTTCGCTGTGGGAAATTGCCATAAAGCAAACACGAAAACTGCTTGAATATAAACAGTCAATTTCTGAAATTATAAAAGCTTGCAAGGATGAAGAATTTGATGAACTTTTTGTATCAGGTAATTCATTAGAATTGATAAAGACTCTGCCAGATATTCACAGAGACCCGTTTGACAGGCTTTTAATTGCCATGTCTATGGAAAATAATTTAGCGATTATCACAAAAGATTCAAAAATTCCTTTGTACAATGTAAAAACAATTTGGTAAATACGGCAGCCCCCTTCCAATCGGGCGTAAATTGCAACGGAGTTCCCCGCGTAGGCGGATTTTTGCGCCAAGAGAAAAGGCAAGTTTTCAAAAAGAGAATCCTAGGCCCGTATTTGCGAAAGCACCTTTCCTATGCTGTCGTGGATTACAAGGCTTGCTATTGAGTCGGATGTGGTTGCGTCGCGGTTTATTAGGACAAGGCGGTCTCCTGTGTAAGCGCGGACAAAGCCTGCTGCTGGGTAGACGGTAAGCGATGTTCCGCCAATTATCAGCAGGTCTGCTTCCCTTAGGGCAGAAAGTGTCTTTGAGATAACGTCTTCGTCAAGGTTTTCTCCGTAAAGGACAACATCCGGTTTTATGACTGTTTCGCAGCCGGAAGTCTTGCAGATGGGTAGGCCGTGGCTGTCTTTGTGCTTAATCATGTAGTCAATGTCGTAGAAGGCTCCGCATCTGGGGCAGTGGTTTCGCAGCGTGCTTCCGTGCAGTTCAAGTACGTTTTTGCTTCCAGCGGCCTGGTGCAAACCGTCTATGTTCTGGGTGATTACTGCAGAAAGTTTTCCCTTCTGTTCAAGTTCGGCAAGCTTAAGGTGAGCAGCGTTTGGCTTTATTCCTTCCACAAGGATTTTTTCGCGGTAAAAGCGGTAGAATTCCTTTGGGTTTGAATAAAAAAAAGTAGAGCTAAGAATTTCTTCCGGCGGATAGTCCCACTTCTGGTTGTAGAGTCCGTCCACGCTCCTAAAGTCCGGAATGCCACTTTCCGTAGAAACGCCAGCACCTCCAAAAAAAACTATGTTCTTAGCCTCGTCCACATATTTCTGAAGTTCTTCAATTTTATCCATAAAATTCTCCTTATTCTTCTATTATATCATGCCTTTTTAAAACTTGCAAAATAACGTCAAAAGCATCATAATTCATATTACAAGCTATTTCACGGGGCAAACATGAATTACGAACAGATATTTAAAAACATAGACGACATTTTATGGAAAGAAGCCGGCTGCTCAAACGAACTTGATTACGTAGAACAGACCAGCTGGATTCTATTCTTAAAATACCTTGATGACTTGGAAATTGAACGCAGCGACGAAATGGCCCTTCAGGGAAAAGACTACACCTGCATCATCAAAAAGCAATACCGCTGGAATACCTGGGCCTGCCCAAAAAACTCAAAAGGCCAATTAGACCACAAAGCCGCCATGACAGGCGACGACCTTACAGACTTTGTAAACCTAAAGCTTTTTCCATACCTAAAAAACTTTAAGGCAAGCGCAACCACACCGGACACCCTCGAATACAAAATTGGCGAAATCTTTTCCGAGCTTAAAAACAAAATAGTTTCCGGCTACAATATGCGCGAAATCTTAAACTACGCAGACGGCCTTCACTTCCAAAGCAGCACAGACAAGCACGAAATGAGCCACCTCTACGAAAGCAAAATCCACAAGATGGGAAACGCCGGCCGCAATGGTGGCGAATACTACACACCGCGCCCCCTTATCCGCACGATTGTAAAAGTCGTAAACCCAAAAATCGGCGACACAATCTACGACGGAGCCTGCGGAAGTGCGGGCTTCCTGTGCGAAGCATTCAGCTACCTAAACGAAAAAGCAAAAACCGTAGCAGACAGAAATACACTGCAAAAATCAACCTTCTACGGCAAAGAAAAGAAAGGCCTTGCCTACATCATCGGAATCATGAACATGATTTTCCACGGAGTAGAAGCGCCCAACATCATGCACACAAACACCCTTGCCGAAGACCTAAGCCAGATACAAGAGAAAGACCGCAAAAAAATAATCCTTGCAAACCCTCCCTTTGGCGGCAAAGAACGAAGCGAAATCCAGCAGAACTTTCCAATTAAAACAAGCGAAACAGCCTATCTTTTTATGGAACACTTTATCAAAATGCTCAAAGCTGGTGGCCGCGCGGGCGTTGTAATTAAGAACACATTCTTAAGCAATACAGACAACGCAAGCATAGCCCTTCGCCGCGAGCTTCTGGAAAACTGCAACCTCCATACAATCCTCGACTGCCCCAGCGGAGTCTTTACCGGTGCGGGAGTAAAAACCGTAGTCCTCTTTTTTGAAAAAGGAAAGCCCACAGAAAAAATCTGGTACTATCAGCTCAACCTGAACCGCAACCTTGGAAAAACAAATCCACTCAACGAAGACGACCTTGCCGACTTTGTTGCCCTTCAAAAGACAAAAGCCGTAAGCACAAACAGCTGGACTCTTGATGTAAAAGATTTGAATCCCGAAACCCTGGACCTTAGCGTAAAGAATCCCAACAAGAAGGAAGAAAAGACCTTGCGAGAGCCTGCCGAGATTATCAAAGAAATGCGTGATCTGAACAAAGAGGCCGAGGAGCTTTTGAAAGAACTGACTTAAGTAGTTGAAAGTAAGTCTGACCTGTTATATAATCCTATTAGAAAAAAGCCAAAGATTTTGAAAATTTTCTAATAGAGGAACGACGTAATGAAATTTAATCGCAATGTCTATCTTGAACGAATAAAGGCTCGTGAAAAAAATTCTCTTATAAAAATCATTACGGGTTGCCGTCGTGCAGGAAAATCATACCTTTTGAATGAACTTTTTTACGACTACCTTATAAAAAAAGGGGTTCCTCCGTCAAACATAATTAAATTTGCATTTGATTCAGACGAAGATATTGACGAACTTGAACAGTATTATCCTGATGAAGAAACAAAAACAGTTCAGAAAAACAACTCCTATCTTATAAACGCAAAGAAATTCCGCTCATTCATAAAAGACCGTACAAATGATACTGAAGATTTCTATCTTCTGCTTGATGAAGTTCAGCTGCTCGAAAATTTTGAAGGAACGCTGAACAGCTACTTGCGGCACAAGAATTTTGACATATATGTTACAGGTTCAAACTCAAAATTTCTTTCTTCTGATATCGTAACCGAATTCAAGGGACGCGGAACAGAAATTCATGTTTTACCGCTTGCATTTTCTGAATATTGCGAAGGGCTTGGGCTATTGCCAGAAGAAGCCTGGAAATCCTACATTGTGTACGGAGGAATTCCACTCGTTGCGCTTATGAAAACGGAAGAAGAGAAAGTTTCATACCTGAAGAATCTTTGCGAAGAAACTTATTTAAAAGATATTATTCAGCATAATGGAATTAGAAAGCAAATGGAGCTTTCAGAAACATTTGACATGCTTTCTTCAATGATTGGTACCCCGGTAAATTCGCTTAAGCTTTCAAACACTTTTAAATCAATCACAAAAAAAAGTATTACCGACAGCACGATAACAACTTTTGTAGAATACCTTGAAAACGCCTTTGTTATTTCCAGGGCAAGAAAATACAATATAAAAGGGAAAAAATATATTGCTTCTCCGGTTAAAATTTATTTTGAGGATATAGGTGTCCGTAATGCACGGCTGAATTTCAGACAGATAGAAGAAACCCACATAATGGAAAATATAATTTACAACGAGCTTAGATTTCGTGGTTTTTCTGCGGATGTTGGTGAAATTTCTGTCAGCGAAAAAACTGAACGCCTTGATGCCAATGGAAAAAACATCTATTCCCAAAAAGCACTAGAAGTTGATTTTATTGCAACCTTAGGGAGCCAGAAATTATACATACAGTCAGCATTGTCAATGGACTCTGAGGAAAAGGCGGCGCAGGAAAAAAAATCGCTTTATTACATTGATGATTCATTCAAAAAAATAGTTGTAACAAAAAATGGACTAAATCAGATGCAGGATGAAAAAGGCGTAGTGACAATAGATTTGTTTGATTTTCTTTTGCAAGATAGGTTATGGAAAACGGAGAATTGAAAGTGAAAACAGATTGTGAGCCGACACTTCTTGCGAAGTGCGGTCAAATCTGGTCATATCGGGATTCCTTTGGAACCCGATAAATTAATTTGTAAACCGACATGCTTGTGGCATGCGGTTAAAATCGTAGGTGTGAATGATGAAAAAAAATTGGGAAATAAAGAAACAGAACTTGGAGGGAAGAACCCCCTCTACTTGCGAAGCGGGGGTTTCTCCCCTCCAAACCACCCCACTTCCCCAGCACGCTTTAAAAGCTGGTTGGGAAATAAAAAAACTTAGTGATGTTTGCGATGTAAGAGATGGCACCCATGATTCACCCAAATTTTACGATAAAGGCTATCCATTAGTTACTTCAAAGAATCTTAAAAATGGTAAAATTGAAATGACTAATTTAAAATACATTTCAAAAGAAGATTATGAAAAAATAAATGAACGTAGCAAAGTTGATATTAATGATATTTTATTTGCAATGATAGGAACAATAGGGAATCCTGTGCTTGTAACAGAAGAACCTGATTATGCTATAAAGAATATGGCACTGATTAAAGATACAGGAAGTATTTTTCCTAATTATTTATTATTCTATTTATCCTCAAATTGTGCATTAGATAAAATGCTGCATGATTCAAATGGAACTACACAAAGATTTGTTTCTTTAGGTTATTTAAGAAACTTTGAAATACCCGTCCCCCCCCTTGAAGAACAAAAGCGCATAGTCAAAATCCTGGATGAAAAATTTGCACAGCTGGAAACAATAAAAACAAATGCCCAAACCAACCTGCAGAACGCAAAAGATTTGTTCCAGTCCCAGCTCACAAAAGCCTTTAACAATACCACTTGGGAAAAAGCTAAATTAGAAGATATTGCACTTGATTTTTCAAGAGGTAAATCTAAGCACCGCCCAAGAAACGACAAATGTCTTTTTGGTGGAAATTATCCATTTATTCAAACTGGTGATATAAGAAATGCAGATAAATATGTAACTGATTATTCTGAAACATATAATGAAACTGGATTGACACAAAGTAAACTTTGGCCAGAGGGAACTCTTTGTATTACTATTGCTGCAAATATTGCAGAAACAGCTATATTATCTTTTCCTTGTTGTTTCCCAGATAGTGTAATAGGTTTTATCCCTAATGAGAAACGTACAACGGTTGATTTTGTATACTATCTAATTCAATTTTTCAAAAGCGAATTACAGAAATTGAGCAAGGGCGCTGCTCAAGACAATCTAAACTTAGCTAAATTTGAAAACATGAACTTTCCTCTTCCCCCGCTCTCCGAGCAAAAACGAATCGTAAAAGAACTCGACACCCTCAGCGAAAAAACAAAAGCCTTGCAGAATATATATGAACAAATGCTTTTGGATTGCGAAGAATTGAAGCAATCAGTATTAGCCAAAGCATTTGAGGGAAATCTTTAATATGCACAAAAGTTCAAAAATATTGTGCATATCTTGACAAAATGCACAAATAGTATGAATTATTCATCCATATCTTAAAAAGATTGAATTTTTGTCAACTTTTTAACTTGTATGTTAAAAAGTTGACAATTACGATTTTTAGGTATAAACTATCAGTATGATAGACTTTCGCGATACACCGCTTTACAAAGAAGACTCATTTTTTCGCAAGGTATATGTTGAAAAACTTCTTTCCTGGCGGGATCAGCATGTAATTAAAGTAATTACGGGAGTAAGGCGTTCCGGCAAATCTGTTATCCTAAAGGAAGTCTGCAAAGAGATTTCAAAATCTGCATCAGAAAATCAAATTTCATTTTTCAATTTTGAAATGCTCGAAAACGAAGATATCACTGAATATCATAGACTGCACTCTGTCCTTAAAGAGCGTATTCAGGAAGGTAAAATGAATTATATCTTTCTGGACGAAGTTCAGCTTGTTGATAAATTTGAAAAGGTTGTAGATTCTCTTTTTATTCTTCCAAATGTGGATATTTATCTGACCGGTTCAAATGCCTCTATGCTTTCCAGCGAAATCGCAACGCTTTTGAGCGGTCGCTATATTGAAATAAGCATTCTGCCATTTTCTTTTGTTGAGTTCCAGATAGCTTATAAAGAAAAGTTTTCTCAAGAAAGTTTTGATTTGCCTACCTTGTACACAAAATATATTACATTTGGCGGATTTCCATATCTTCATAATATCTATGAAAAAAACGAGGCCATAAAAGATTATGTTTCAGGACTCTATGCAACAATTGTATTAAAAGACATTCAGCAGCGTAAAAAAATTGCTGATACAATCCTTCTTGAAAAGATTGTTAAGTTTGCGCTTGTTCATACAGGAAATCTTCTTTCACCAAAAAAGATTTGCGACACTTTTGTTTCAAGCGGCAGAAAAACTTCTTCTGCAACAATAGACAATTGTCTTTCTGCATTATGTGAAACCTATCTTTTTTACAAACTTAACCGTTATGATATTCGTGGCAAAGAAACTCTAAAAACTTTGGAAAAATATTATGCCGTAGATATGGGACTTCGCTTTTTTATGCTTGGTGCAAGAGATGGAGATGAAGGACACATTCTTGAAAACCTTGTATTTCTTGAATTATTGCGTCGCGGCTATGAATTGTCTGTTGGAAAAATAGATGATATGGAAATTGACTTTATAGCACAAAAGGATGGGGCTCTTAATTACATTCAGGTTTCGCTTTCTGTTCGTGATGAAGCAACCTTAAAAAGAGAATTAAGACCTCTGCTTGCAGTAAAAGATAATTTTCCAAAAACTTTGATTACATTAGATAATGCACCAGTTATTTATCATGATGGAATTAAGCAGATTTATGCTCTTGATTTCTTGAACGGAGAATCATTATGAACGAAAGTGACACAAGGTTAAAGAAAATAGATCCTGCTCTTAAGGCTGCCGGTTGGGGTGTGGTGGAAGGTTCTGATATTTTTACCGAACAACGGGCTTATATTGTGTCGCCTGGTCGTATTGTAACAAAGGCAAAAAGAAACCCGGATAAAATAGACTATCTTCTTACCTACAAAGGCGTAAAGCTTGGAATTGTAGAAGCCAAGAAAGACGAGCTTGATGTAAGTGCCGGTGTTGAGCAGGCTAAAAAGTATGCTGCGGCCATGAATATCCGCTACACTTATTCTACAAATGGAGACAAAATCTGGGCCATTGATATGTATGCAAAGCCCGGTAATTTTACAGAAGGCTTTGTAGAAAAGTTCCCGACTCCGCAAGAGCTCTGGGCAATGACCTTCCCGGACAAAAACGACTGGCGCGACAAATTTAATCTTGAACCATTCAACCGTGACGGCGGAAAACAGCCGCGCTACTATCAGGAAAATGCAGTTAATGCCGTGCTGGATGCCATAAGCCGCAAGGTTGACCGCATTCTTTTAACGCTTGCAACCGGAACAGGAAAAACTTACATTGCCTTTCAGATTTGCTGGAAGCTTATGCAGACCCGCTGGAACATTGCGCAAAACGGAAGGCTTCCTAGAATCCTCTTTTTAGCAGACAGGAACATTCTTGCAGACCAGGCCTTTAATGCTTTTGGCGCTTTTGACCAAAACGCCCTTGCTAGAATTACGCCAAAAGAAATCCGCAAAAATGGCGGAAAAGTTCCTATGGGGCAAAGCATTTATTTTACGATTTTTCAGACGCTTTTGTGTGGAGCGGAAGATAATACGGAAGAAGAGATGCTGAAACAAGTTCAGCATGACGGCGATGGTAAAGGTCATTCCGAACCTGATTCGGAATCTATTGAATACTACAAACAATACCCCAAGGACTTCTTTGACTTTATCATCATAGACGAATGTCACCGTGGCGGAGCAAATGACGAAAGCGAATGGCGTAAGTTAATGGAATACTTTTCGCCGGCTTATCAGCTTGGTCTTACTGCAACTCCGCGGCGCACAATAAATGGAGACACCTACAAATATTTTGGCGAGCCAGTTTATCAGTATTCCTTAAAGCAGGGAATTGAAGACGGCTACCTTACTCCTTACCGCGTAAAAAGCTGTACAAACCAGATTATTGATGAATATGTTTACAATGAAGAAGATAAGATTATTCATGGTGCGGATTTGTTGGACAAAGACAAGACTTACACCGAAAAAGATTTTTATCATGGAAAAATCAAAATCCGTCAGCGTGATGAGCTTCGTGTTGCGGAATTTTTGGAAAGCGCAAATCCTGATGAAAAGGCGATTGTCTTTTGCGCCACGCAAAATCATGCAATGCAGATTCGCGATATGATAAACTCGCAGGCTAAGCGCGGTGTAAATTACTGTGTTCGTGTAACTGCGGATGACGGCGCGGAAGGTGAGGCGCAGCTTAAAAAGTTTCAGGATAACGAAAAGACAATTCCAACAATCCTTACAACTTCGCAAAAGCTTTCTACCGGTGTTGACGCTCAGAATGTGCGCAATATTGTTTTAATGCGACCTGTTCCAAACATGATTGAATTTAAGCAGATTATTGGCCGCGGAACCCGTCTTTTTGATGACAAGTATTATTTTACGATTTACGATTTTGTAGGCGCCTACAAAGAATTCTACGATGCTGAATGGGATAACCCAAATCCAGTTTGCCCTGTTTGCGAAAAATATCCATGTGAATGTGACAGGCACGAAAAATGTTCTGTTTGCGGTAAGTGGCCTTGTGAGTGCAAAAATCCGACCCGTCTTTGTCCTGTCTGCGGAAAGCATCCGTGCATTTGTCCTCCAAAAGCTTGTCCTGTTTGCGGAAACCTCCCCTGCACCTGCCCCAAAGATCTTATTGAAATTGAACTGGGAGATGGCCGCAAAGCCAGGGTAAAGAATGGCTTTGAATGGGAAGAGCGCATTATGTATGACGGCAAGCTAATTACCATAAAAGAATTTGTTGATGTTCTTGTAAACAATAAGACGCTTCCTAAATTTTTTAAGAATGACAAGGATTTGCGAAAACAGTGGCAGAATCCGGAGACAAGGGCCTCTCTGCTTGAACAGATGGAACACGAAGGATTTCCTCTGGAAAAGCTTACGAAAGTGCAGGAATTTCTGAACATGGAAAAATGCGACTTACTTGATGTTCTGGAATATCTTGCCTATAACGAAAAGCCTCTTGAACGAGAGCGCCGTGTGGAACTTGCACGTCCGGATATTGTTGCGGCATTGAACAAAAGCCAGGGAGAATTTGTAAGTTTTGTTTTGCAGCAGTACATCCAGCAGGGGTATGCGGAGCTTTCTTTGGAAAACCTGCCTGAACTGATCAAGCTTAAGTATGGTACGGCAAATGATGCAAAAGCAGTTCTTGGCGGCATTCCAGAAATAAGGAATATTTTTATACGGTTCCAGAAGGATTTGTATGTAGCTTAAAATCACCGTGCCCAGCGTTTGCTCATAAAATAGGCAAAGAATATGAGGCCGCTTATTAGCCAGGAAATTGGGTAGCAGGTTATTACTTTAAAAAAGTCGTCGGTTCCTTGGCAGCAGGAGAAGAGCCAGATCATTCTTGTTCCGCAGATTCCAAAGACGGTAACTATCATGGAAACGTAGGTCTTTCCCACGCCGCCTATGATTCCAGAAAAGATTTCGCTTGGAACATAAAGGAATAGCGCAGGGGTAAGGAAAAGCAGAATCCTAAAGCCCATTTCTATAACTTCGTCCTCTCCCGGAATGAAAAGCCCGTAGAAGAACCTTCCAAAC
>JAGCWT010000127.1 GCA_017961705.1 Treponema sp. | reverse complement strand
TTACGAAATCACTCTCAAACGCGATCTCAATGAGGCCGAATACCTTTATGAGGTGACCAATAACGAAATCGCTCTCGAGAGCATCGACCCATACGCAAAAGGCTCTATGGCAGATGCCAGGTCAAGCGTCGTCCTCGACCTCGAATCCCTTAAGGTCAAAAAGGAAAGAAAGAACCTTGTAAAGAAATTTATCATAGCAAAGCGGATAGAGGGATGTTCCAAGCGGACGGAAGAATATTATTTCTCCACCTTAGATTTTTTTGCAAAAAACGTAAGAAAGGATTTATGCTCCATAGAGGCCAACGATATACGCGATTATCTTATAAGTTACCAAAAAATCAACAACTGTTCAAACGTCACACTAGACACCGTCAGGAGAATTTTGTCCAGCTTCTATAAATGGCTTGAAGAAGAAGATTACATCTCAAAAAGCCCAATGAAGAGGATTCACCGTATAAAAACGCCTATTGAAATAAAGCCTGCCCTCTCTGATGACCAGATTGAACTCATCAGGAAAGCCGTCATGGACAGCAAACGGAATCTTGCCATCGTGGATTTTTTGCTTTCATCCGGCATCCGCGTTAGCGAGCTTGTGCAGCTTAACCGTTCATCCGTAAACCTTAACACAAGAACATGCATTGTCCTTGGCAAGGGGGCTAAGCAGAGGGAAATTTATTTTGACGTAAGGACAAAGATAGAACTTGAAAACTATCTGGAAACAAGGAAAGACAAGAACAACGCACTTTTTGTCTCCGCACACAAAAAGAGCAAGAACGGCACATATTCAAGGCTCACAATAAATTCAATAGAGAAAATCATGAGGGATCTGGGGGCAAAAAACAACATAGAGAACGTCCATCCGCACCGTTTCCGGCGAACCATGGCGACGAGGGCAATAGACAAGGGAATGCCCCTTGAGCAGGTTCAGGTGCTGCTCGGACATGCAAAAATAGACACTACTTTGCGCTATGCGAATGTGCGGCAGGAGAACGTCCATCATTCCCACCAGAAGTACATCTGCTAGGAATACAATTTTTCCAACGTTACTTCGCGGAGCGGCAATCCTAAATTAGTATTACTCACACTCTCTGGGCAGCAGGAACATTGCTACAATTCAAGAGAGAACGACTTTCTTGCCTTAGCGGGAGCATAATTATTTTTTTAAATAAATGACAAGAACACTTGACATTGTAAAGTATTCATGCTAGACTGCAAACATGAAATATCTGGGGGAAATTATGGGGGAAGGGGACTTCAAGAACAGGTTTGCCAACTTGATACGTTCAAGGGGGCTTACCCAGAAGGAGCTCGCTCTTAAGACAAACCTTACAGAGGGAGCAATTTCTCACTATATGAAAGGCGACCGCGAGCCTAAGGGGGCTATTCTCCTTAGCATTGCGAACGTACTGGAAACTACAACCGACTACCTTAGGGGGATGACTGACGAGGTAAAACCCGCTGGTGCAAAGGATGACCTGGAGACAGCATTAAAGCTAGTTGCCAGAGTTGCTCCGAACATGAGCCCGGAGGAGAAGGACAGGTTTCTAAGGATTCTTTATGGAGGCAAATAGAGTTTATGGAATGTATTTTACAAGGAACTGACTATGAGGAAATAGAAGATGCAGCAAACAACCTTATAGAAGACTTGGGGCTTGAACAGTCCCAACTAAACTGCTTTGAGGTCGTCTTTCTGCTTGGAATCGGTATAAAGAAGTATTCCGAACTTCCGGCAGCAGACAGGATTTTTCTTATGTCAAAGTCGAGGGACGGCTTTAGCATAAGAACCGAAAGGCAGTACGTAATCTATTATAATGACTCATTGGATAAGGACAGGATAAGGTTCTCTATCTGGAACGAAATTGCGCACATCCAACTTGGGCATCTGGAATCGGATTGCCAGGGGTGCCGCGAGCGTTTAGAGGACGATGCCAACTATTTTGCTAACTATATCATGACTTGTCACAACTTCTCTTACAAGACAAGCTTTTTTTCCAATTTTAATACTTTTTCTACGTATGCAATAAATTTTTACGCTGCCTACAAACAAGTAAATCAGTGTTACAGTACCATTATAAGGAACTCTATTCTATATGAAAAAATAGCAAGGCTGGGAACAGGTGTTTCATAAAAGCCTGCCTGTAATAAATACTAAAAGAATGCCCCGATACAGTTCCCTTGACGAAGCTGCACCGGGGCTTAAAGACCGACACCAATAAAGGCATCTTTCTTAATTGGCATTTTGAATTTTACCTTGTATGCGGTGTCCTCGTCAAGTAGTTGGACGGCAAACAAACAGCCGCCCTTTATTCTACAAATTCGCAATATGCGAGGAGGAACATCTCATGAGTAATACAACTGTTATTGACTATGAAGATTCCGATGGCACAGGCACTGTAACGCTTGTTGCAAACCCTTTTGAGAGAGGCGGCAAATACTATGCAAAGTTTGACCGCACCACCGTAAACATCGACCACCTTATAGCAAGGATTCAGAAGAAAGAGGTCGGTACAAACGCAATAATGGCAAAGCACATGGCATCGCTTTTTAAGGCAGAGATCTTGGAAGCGTTGAGCCGTGGCGAGGCCGTTAATATTTTTGACCTGGGAACGCTTTACATAACCACAAGCGGAACGGTCAAAGGCGACACACCTGAAACGGCCAGTATTCCCGGCTTTCAGGTAAAATTCACCTCCTCAAAAGTCACAAACGAAGCTGTTTCCTCTCTAGGGATAAAGAAAATCGTCATCTCGGACACAAGCCCCATTATAGGAACGATGACGGATCTTTACACCGGAGAGGAAACGACAACCTTCACGGCAGGAAAATCCATTCGCATCGAAGGAACCAGGTTGAAAATTTCCGGCGAGGATGGAGGAGTCTTCTTTGCCCCTGCAACTGCAAAAGGAGAGCCAGAGCCAGATGAGACACAATGGATAAAGGTAGAAAAACTTATCCGCAATGTCTCAAAGACGCTTGAATTCTTTTTGCCCTCAACACTTGTAGCAGACACACCTTACTGCATAGTCCTAAAGACGAACAGCACCAAGGGTAACACGACCAAAAAATCGTATTCGATAACTTCAAGTGCTATAGTAAAAGTAAAGGACGAGTAGTCCTTGCAAGAGGTCTTTGGAGGAAAACTTCAAGGGCCTCTTGTTTTTAAAAAGGAAAAGCCTCCTGCCACTAAACCCCAAGCTCCATCTTTACGCAAATGTCGTCCCCCTGCGCGCTTACACAGGCACGGCTTCCAATTACCAAAGGCATGGATGGAGGAACGTGGCCAAGGTCTGCATCCATAACCACCGGCACCCCCAGTTCTCCCAAAACATCCGTAACGGCATTGTACTTGTTAACGCCAAAAACCTCCCCGCTAAAGGCAGAAAGAGGCCTTCCAATAATAAAGCCGGAAGCGGTATCAAACCAGCCGCATTCCTTAAGGTGCCAGAGGCTCCTTCTTATTTCCAAGGGGCTCTGGTCGCAAGACTCAAGTGCCCACACAACATTCCCCGCGCCTGCAATAAAATCCCTTACACCGTCAAAGCGGGTTCCTGCAATATTGTTCAGAACGTCAAGGCAGCCGCCAAGCAGAATCCCCTCAAAGCGCACCTCCCCGTCCTGAATATCCGACAGCACAAGAGAACCATTCTTTGGAGTAAAAATGCGGAGTGTCTTTTTTTCCGTCAAAATGTATGGAGAAAGCGGATCGGTAATGCCAAAGCGCTCATCAGCGTCTGGAAGCTCAAATTTGCCGTAGCCGTGAACAGTACTGCCCTTCCCCTCAAGAATGTTCAGAGTGTCATACTCACACTGCTCCCAAGGCTTTCCAAAACCGGTAATGCAGTGGCCGTATATTGCAGCAGTCCCGGAAAGGGTTGCAAGAGGAAAAACAAAATTCGTATTGTCTGAATAGCCCATGAACCACTTTGCAGGGGCATCTTTAAGCCTGTCAAAGTCAATAAAGCTCAGTGTCTCGCACATAAGCTCACCGCCGCCCGCAGAAATAACGGCATCAACGGAAGGGTCAAGGTAAAATTCCATCAGCTCAGCCGCCGCAACCTTTGGAGAAGTGCTTATGCCAACTCCGTCATCCTTGGAAACCGTGGCACCAGAGACAACCTTGTAGCCGCGCTCCTCAAAAAGACGCACAGCTTCCCTGTAGCGGGACAAATAAGGATCCGTCGTACAACCAAAAGATGGCGCGGTAATAGCTATAGTGCTACCGCTTTTAAGAGGCTTTGGAATTTTCATAGGTAAAAAGCTTACTTTCCGGCTGCAAAAGCATCTGCAGCTGCCTGAACGTCTGCAAGAGAAGCATACTTTCCGCCAATAATATCAGCAGCGGCAGTCTTGCACCAGGCCATATAGTCAGGAGAACCGTTCATGCTTCCGGCATCCACGGCCGCATCAAGATAATCCGCAACAGATGCGGTAAGATCTCCGCCGTGTTCCGCCTTGAATGATTCAAAAGTTGAATCCTCTGTAGTTCCAGCCTTTATGTTCAAAAATGCTTTAACTTTTGCTTCGTCCATCAAAATTCCCCTTGAATAAGTAATGTTCTTAAGCTTCCAATAATTACGTTGGAAATCTCTATTACAGTATCTTCCCTACATCTTCGTATTATATAACAAAAAAACTTTTATGTCTTTACAAAATTCTCTTTTTTTATAAAAAAATTAAAAAAATCTCTAATTATTTTGCGGCAGTTTCTCTTGCTAAGGGCTTTCCGGGGTCGCTTGAAACTGCGTTGCGAAAACCGCGGGTCCCTGCCCGCTCCATTGCTAACGCAACGGCAACGGGTTGCAAGCAACCCTGCCGCCCCTACAATCCCTGCCGTGCCTGCTTTTTTTAGGGCCTGTCCATCGTGCTAAAGTTCAAGTCTTTATGCGGAAAAGAATTTTTCAACTTCATTCACTATAAAAGAAAGAGCATTGTACATGCGCCTTGTCTGGGGAACGCTCTTTGTAAACTCCTTGCCGTACCTTTTTTCCACTATGCGCCTGTCAAGCACGACAATAACTCCCTTGTCGTCTCCCCTGCGTATAAGCCTGCCAAAGCCCTGCCTAAATTTTATTACCGCCTGGGGAACGCTAAGCTCCATAAAAGGCGAACCACCCCTCCTTTCCACAGCCTCTGCACGCGCCGCAAATACCGGGTCGTTGGGAACCGCAAAGGGAAGCTTAACTATAATAACCTGGCTAAGGCTTTCACCGGGAACGTCAACCCCTTCCCAGAAGCTGTCCGTGGCAAAAAGAACGCTGGCCTTGTCCTCCTTAAAGCGCTCAAGAAGACGGAAGCGGTCATCATCCCCCTGCTTAAGAAGCGAAATCCCCCTGCCCTCAAAAGTCTGCCGGCAGTTGTAGAAGGCACTCCTAAGGCTCTCGTACGAGGTAAAAAGAACAAGTGTCCTTCCACCGGCCGCAAAGATAAGCTTGGGAAGGGTCTCTTCCACATAGCCCTGGTAGTAGGGACTGTCTGGAAAAGGAGCATCGCTTGGAACCGCAAAGATTGCGTTGGTCTTGTATGGAAAGGGAGATTCAAAAGCCCCGCTTAAAAGCCGCTCGTCCTCAACAAAAGAAAGGCCTGTCCGCCTCATCCAGTAAGAAAAATTGTCGCCAGTCCTAAGGGTTGCGCTTGTGCAGACAACGGAAGACATAGGCTCAAAAACACCGGAATTCATCATGTGGGCAATGTCAAGCGGTGTCTGCGTAAACTGGGGGAATACCAAAGGCTCATCCCCGCTCTTCTTTGGAGGAAGCCTTACCATCTGAATCCACGAGACGGAATCCTCGTGCTCATTCCACTCACAAAAATTCTTGCAAAGGGTAACAAAGGAATCAAGCCGCCGTAGTACGGTCTTGCACTCCCAAACAGAAGGAACGTCCCTGTCATCCTCGTCAATTCCGTCAATAAGTTCCCTCACGGTGCCGGTAAGAGCCCCAATGGAATCCTTAAGCTTCTGCAGGGCTGCAAAAACCCGGTCAAACCTGGGAGCCGTAGCCGCAAAAATACGGACTGAATACTCATTGCCCATGGCCTCCGTAGTAAAAAGCTCAAGGTCAACCAAATTTTCCTTTATAGAGTTAACGCATCCTGGAATCTTGTCCAAAAGGGAATCTGAATTGGAAAGAGGAGCTGTGGCAACCGCAAAGCCTGCAATTCCGGCGCGCTTCTGGCGGTACAAAAGATTCACCTGCTTCATCAGCTTGAACCTGGTAATGCTTTCGCTAAAAAAACTGGTGGCAGAATCCTCTATTCCGTAGGCTTCGTCAAAAACAATGCGCTTGTAGGGTGGAAGAACCGCCGTGTCCTCGTAGCCGCCTCCGTTCATCCTGCTTTCTATGTCCGCAAAAAGAAGGTGGTGATTCACTACAATAATGCTTGCATCAGAAGCCTCTTTTCTTACCTTCATTACAAAGCACTTTTCCCTAAAGGGACAGCGCATTCCCATGCAGGCATCGCTTTCGCTGTTGATTCTAGTCCAAACGCTTTCTGGGGGCAAAAAGGAAAGGTCGCTTTTGCTGCCGGTAGGGCTCTTCTTTGACCATTCATACAAGCTGTCAAAGACTTCCGTTTCCTCATTGAACAAGTCCCTCTCGGAAGAAGCATCCTCCAGCCTCCTAAGACAAAGGTAATTCTGCCTGCCCTTTACAAGAACCGCCTTTACGTCAAGACCGGTTATCTTCTTTGCCGCAGGAATGTCCTTTTCTATTAGCTGCTGCTGAAGGTTTATAGTTCCTGTGGAAACAACAACGCGTTCCCTGTTCTTTGCCGCCCAAAGCATGGAGGGAATAAGATAGGCATAGCTTTTTCCAACACCTGTTCCGGCCTCAAAAGCCGCAATCTTTCCTTCGTTAAAGGAAGCCGCTATTGCCCTTAAAAGCTCTATCTGGCTGGGTCTTTCTTCAAAAAGCGGGTTCTGCCTTGCAAGGGCACCGCCGTTGGAAATACAGGAAGAAGCCTCGTCTGCGCTAATATAGGAAAGCACACGGGGTTTTACAGGCTCCACAACAACGTAGACGTCGGAAATGTCATTGTTAACAATATAAAAGCCAAGGGATGAATCTACGGAATTTGCCGCAATGCCCTGGTCAGCCTCGCTTGGAAAAAGTACACCGCTTGGATGGTTGTGTATAAGAACGTGGCCTTCGCGGGCAGTGTTTGAATTTACTATTACGGAATCTTCGTTTCCCCTTGCACCTACGGTCACTCCGGTAACAAGTCCGTCAGAATTTATAACGCCGGCCCAAAAAACTTCGTTGCCGCCAGCCTCTTCCACGTCGCGCCTCATGGCATCCAAAACGGAAGCAGAAAACCTCTTGTTAACATCCATGAGCGGAATTGTAGCACAAAATCAATTTAAATAAAACAATAATCAGTATTAATTGCAGGGCGAAAGCATTTAGTCAATTTTGAAAGGTAAGCATGTCACCCTGGTATTAATTGTTTTCCCCCAGACTTTCTTTGTTTGCAGCCTTTTCCAGTATGGCTTCAACCTTGTCCAGAAACTTCTGCGATTCCATTACATACGGAATGTAGCCCGGAAGAAATGAAATCAAAAAAATTACAGGAAGTCCAATGAAGGGCATAAAAGTCTTTTCGCGTACACTGTAAAATATCGTTGCAACAAGGGCAATGAAAAAAAAGCTTTCTGCAAGGATAAAGTCAAAAATGTCAGGACGGATCGTTATATCCACACGGGTACCTCCATCACACGCACTTAGCTTTGCCTTTAACACGCTGTTAAGCTGAATTCGTCTAAACCCTAATGCCACCCTAAGGTTGTCAGAAAGCTGAACCTTAAATTCAGTTTGGAAAATTTTCCCCTCAAACAATGCAGCAGACATCTTGCATTCAGAAGTTGATGTACACCTGCGCATTGCATTCATCAGGGAGAAAACACTCGCCTTGTAAAAATTTTTGTAGTGCAAGAAAAGCAGCATCAGCGTACCTCCGTCGTGTGTATGGAGCTTGCAGTTCCGGACACGCTTGCAGCCTTCTCCAATGTTACTTCCACCTCGTACTGAAGCTTTTGACTTTCTAGACGGTATGGAATGTAAGCTGGGAGGAATATAAACAGCAAAAAAAAGATATTGAATAAGAATGGGCCGGCACTTCTTTCCCTTAAAGCAATAAACGCCGTCATTCCAAAAACGGACAAAAATAGTAAAGAGAGAAAAACAAATTCAAAAAGCCCCGGACGAATCGTCATGTCCACGAGAGTACCACCGTCTTTTTCGTCAAGATTATCCTCAAGAACTGCATCCACATGAATTCTTTCGTTAAAAAAGCAATATTCCTTAAAGACTTCGGCGAGTTCTATCTTGAACTGACTAATGAAAACCTCTCCGGTGAACATTGAATTTGGAATCTTGCAAGTAGGAGTGGACGTGCATGCACGGATGGCATTCATAAGCACAGAAGGAGGAACTTTGTAAAAGACTGACTTGTGAGCGAAAAAATGCATCAGCGTACCCCCGTCGTGTGTATGTGTGTTATGGCCCCGGCTAAAGCGTCCGCAGCATGGTCTGGTTTTGGCTCCACTTTTAGATTCAAAAGGATTTTTACGTATTGCTCAACCGTTTCCTTGTCCGCAGCGGCAGTACCGGTTACGGCAGACTTTATCTGGTTGGGCGTGTATTCAAAAAGAGGTATTCCCTGCTGGGCAACGCAAAGGCTTATTACCCCCTTTGCCTCCGCCACGGCAAGTGCGCTTGAAGAGTTGCGGGAAAAATAAAGGGCTTCAATCTCTGCTTCGTCCGGACGGAATTCATCAAGAACAGCAAGCAGACGGTTGTAAATGGCAAGCAGACGCACTTCATGGCTTTCTGTAGAAGGTGTTTCTATTACGCCGTAGCTTACCAGCCTTAGCCTGCCTGCAACAACGTCCACCACCCCAAAGCCTGTGTTTGCAAGGCCGGGGTCAATTCCTATTACGCGCTTTTTCATAAGATTCCCAGTGGCAACAAAAAAAGCGCCCCCAAATGGAGCGCTTCTTAAAAGAGATTACGATTTTGCGGAAAGCGCCAGATTATTCAGCGTCCGGATCGAATCCGTCTGGATATTCAACTGTTGAATAAACGTTCTGAACGTCATCATCTTCTTCGAGCTTGTTGAGGAGCTTTGCAACCTTCTTTGCTGTCTCTGCATCAACTGCTGTGTAAGCCTGTGGAACCATGTCAACACCAGCTGAAAGTGATTCCCATTCCTTACCCTGAAGAACTTCAAGAATTTCTGTAAACTTTGAAGGATCTGTTGTTACAGTAATAACACCGTCTTCGTTTACAATATCATCTGCACCGGCTTCAAGGGCAACTTCCATTACCTCGTCTTCTGAAACCTTTTCTGCATCGTATTCAATAACACCCTTGCGGTCGAACATACGGGCTACAGAACCTGTTGTACCAAGGTTTCCGCCGTTCTTGTTGAAAATGTTGCGTACGTTGGCAGCAGCACGGTTCTTGTTGTCTGTAAGAACTTCAACGAGAACTGCTACACCACCAGCTGCATATCCTTCGTATACGAGCTCTTCGTATGTTGCAGCACCAAGTTCTCCAGTTCCCTTCTTTATTGCGCGCTCAATGTTGTCCTTTGGCATGGATGCAGCTTTTGCCTTAACAATAGCTGTACGGAGACGTGGGTTTGAGTTTGGATCACCACCGCCCATCTTGGCTGCGATAGAAATTTCCTTGATGAATTTAGTAAAAAGTGCGCCGCGTTTTGCGTCAGCGATTCCCTTAGCATGTTTTATGGTTGACCATTTGCTGTGTCCTGACATTGCAAACTCCTATAAAATAAATACAAATTGTAGCGTATTTTACCATAATTCATAATTTTATGTCAACAGGGCGTATTAATGAATGTAGAAGGCAAGTGCAACTCCCAATGAAACTTAACAAGTATTAATCTAAATGCGGAAGCACATTGTTTTGCTACATTGAATTCTCTGTTTGTCGCAATTACCTTCTAGAATTGTGAGGAAGTTGCATATTAATACGCGGCAGGCACTGGAGGGGCGGGCGCAAGCCCGTTCCGGCGGGAGTGCGCAGCGCGACCAGAGGAATGGAGCCGAAGGGCGGAACCCCGCAAGCGCCACACAAAGGGCACTAGCTGTTCTTTTGGGACGCTTGTGTTTTGCAGGAGAAAGTGCCGCCCAAAAAAACTAAAGACCAAAGCCCTTTAGAAGTTTTGATGCTGCCCCGGATGCCGCATTGCCAGCCGCATCGGAAGCAGCGTCCGAACCGGTGGAATTCTTTATCTTGTCCTTTAGGGAATCCACGGCCTTGTCCGTGGCTTTGTTAGCCTTTTCCTTTAGCTTTGCTTCGACCAAGGCCTTTTTGTTTTCCAGAATGCCCTGCAGGTCGGAGATGCGCATGTTCTGCAAGTCTATGTCGCCTTCAATATCCAAGAATTCCTTGGCCTTTGCAAGGTATTCGTTAGAAGAGCCGTTTATCTCATCCTGAATTCTCTTAAGAGCAGCATTCTTAGCGTCCATGCCTATGCTCATGATTACGGCCTTTAGGGAATTCACGAACTGCTCGCCAAAGTTTCCGAACAAGTCAAGGAATACACCTCCTGACTTTGAGTAGCCGGTCTTAAACCCAACGTTAAGATTGTTAACCGCAGACAGGGCAACATTGTAATACTTTGACACAATCTCGTTTTCAAAGCCGTCAGAACTAAGGGTTAGCGGATCAAGGTTCACGCTGCCACCCGCGCTAAAACCGGACGGGTCTGCCGTAACTTCCACGGAAATTACAGCCGGGCCTTTTAGGGAAGGAACACCGCTTTTTGTTGCAACCCTGCTTCCGTTAAAGTCTGCCTTGTAGCCGCTTCCTGAATATTCCACGGTAACAAGTGGGGCTGTGCTTTTTGAGCGTGTGTCAAAGACAGCGTTGGCCTTATGGGAAAGCCCCTTCAAGTCCAGGGAACCGTTAAAGACAGTAGGCTTACCGCGCCAGTCCTGGTCGTTGGTAATCTCGTTCACTTCTGCAGAAAAACCTGTTCCAGATGCATAGACCCGCTCCACCAAAAGTGACGGATATCCTGTGTTGAACCAGAAGGTGGTTCCCTTTAGGCGTTTCCTACCCTGCCTCTTTTCAAGCTTCTTCTTGCCACCCTTTGGCTTTAGGGCATCAACCTTGGCCTTAGCCTCCAATGCCTTGTAATAGTAGTATTTTCCCTTGTTTACATAGTCACCGATTACGCTGTAGGCAACGGAGCGTATTGCGTTTACAAAAAGCTGGTCTGCATTTTTTATGGCACCGGTAATTGTGGTAAGCCTTTCCTTGGCATAGGCTATGTCGCTTTCCGCACTTTTCTTTATGTTGACCGCTGTATCCTGGACAGTCTTTACGTCTCCCTTTACGTCTTCAACAAGCTTCTGGGCATCTGACTTCATCTGCTTGCTCTTTTCTATTGCGGCGTTTATTTTGGTAAGGTAGTCGTTTAGCTTCTTCCAGTCACCGGCATCGTGGGGGTTGAACGAAGAAACGTTAAGGTTTCGCAAATCCTTTATGGTGTTGCCAAAATCATCAACCTTGGCCTTGAGTTCATCTGGTTTGGCCTTCCACTTTGCAATAAGGTCTTTTGAAGTTTCCATTGCAGCCTTTACAGCCTTTGGGGTCTTTACCTGTGAGCGTATGGTTGCAAGCATACTTTCCACATCGCTTCCGCCCAAGAGGTCGTAGGCCTGATTCTTTATGTCTTCTACAGCAGCCATGGAAGCCGCCTTTAGGTCGTTTGCAAAGGAGCTTTCATCCCCGGCATCTTTTTTCTTGCCAGGAAGTTCGCAGCTTGTAGTCCTGTCGGTATTAAAAGCCATGCCGGAACATTCAACGTTCTGTACGACGATTTTTTTTCTTAAAAGCTGGACAAGGTTAAAGTCTAGCTCGATTTTTTCTGCTTCAAAAAGATTTTTCATCACCTGGTTCTTGTTGCCAACCGCAAGCCCCTTTACGGTAAGCCGGGAACTGAATATGCCCAGGTCCACGTAGCGGATGTCCGTCTTTGCGCCAAAGGCAGATTCAAGCCCCATCTTAAGCCCCTTCTTTACGAGCGGGTTTTTGAATATGCCAACGAGCGTAACAAGCGTTATTATAAAGACGGCAACGGCGGTAAGGGGAGCAAATTTTATTAAGCCCTTCTGAGCATTTATTTCTTTGGCAAGCTTTTTCTAGAAGTTTACTTCCTTCTTGGAAAAAATTGAATCCTGTCTTACCGCAAGAAGTTCCGGGCGCTTTGGGTTGGCACCGACTTCAAATATTTTATGGATGCGCTCCTTGTCTTCCGCCACATAGATTTTCTTTAGTATTCGGTTCTTAAAGCTTTTTTCCGAATAGCTTCTGCGGAACATGGAAGGCAGTTTTTTTACTCCGTACATAACTGGAACTTTCTTTTTAGAACCAGTCTTTTCTGGGGAAGCAGAAGGGACTATTCCAACAACACCTTCATCTGTAACAACTGCATTCTCTGTGCTATCACCGTTGTCTTTGCTGTCACTGTTGTCTTTGCTGCCACCATCCAATTCATCATCATCCATGGCGACATCCGAAAAGCCAGCAAGTTCGTCCATAAGCTGCTCTTCCTTGGAAGGGGTGTCCTCTGATTCAGCAGGGGGAAGAGCCTCTTTGTTCTGATTCAATTCGTCGGAATTAGCATTCTTCTTTTTCATACGTACTCCTCCACAAGCTCAACGACTTTGGAAATTCCAGGCAGCTGTTTTACAATAGTAAGGAAGCCCAACCTTCGCACATACTTTGCAAGGTACTTGCGCCACACAAAGACAAAAAGCCTTGCCAGTACATAAATGGGAATATAGGCACAGATTCCACAGACAAAGCTTCCCATAACCACGGAGTTGTTGAATCCTGTAAAGGCCACAAAGGGAATGTTCACCAGAGTTCTAAAAAGTGGCTGCAGGCTTCCATAGGTAAGGATATAGCATCCTATGTAGTCAAAATAAGGGTCAAGGAGGGGTGCAATCAGAGCCCAAATTATGACCGAAAGCGAAAAGACTCCCCTCTGTATTCTAAAGAAGAAGAAAAAGACAAAAAGCAGGGACCAAAGTAGGTTGTCCTTTGGCAGAAGCCCCAAAATCATGCCCAGAGCAAAACCGTGGGCAATCTGGCCCGGCGCGGTGTTGTTGCTGAGTGCTTGCAAAAACTTTATTAATGGCGCTAACATAAAAAAATTATAGCACCACTAAAAAAAATTTACCATATGCTATTATCTTTTTTTGGAGCATATGCCAGCTTAAGGCAGACATTTCTTATGCAAACAAGGGCTTTTATTTATTACCCGCTTTCCAGGGTTCCGGCATCCGCCTCCATTGCCTGGGGTTCGACGAGCTCACCCACCACGGCAACCCGCTTCGCGGGCCCTTCCAATCGGGGCTAGGCTTGGCTTTGCTGCAACAAATTCACCAGACCTTCCTTAAGATAGTCATAGCGCAGCTTTTTTTCTTCCTTTGAAAAATGAATTTCCCTGCTCTGCTCAGGATTATTGCTGTAGACAAATGATGCGGCTTTTTCTCCAAACTGCTCGGATGTAAGGTCAAAGATGCATCCGTCCACATCGTTGTAGCAGTGAAAGTTTCCGTCACCAAGGGGAATGCCGTACACCTTGCCGCCAAAAATGTCCTGGGCAAGAAAAGCCGTAATTGAACACTGCCCCTTAGTCCTGTTTTCTTCCGACCATTCTGCCTGCAACCTGGGAGCGCAAGTTTTTCTGCACCATACCTTGCAAAGTGCGTCATACAAAAGGCGCGGATTTTTTATTGCAGAAAAGGCTTGGCTTACGGGAGCACAGTCAGCAGTCCCGCTTCCGTAAAAGGAATACGGCTTTAGAAAATTCCTAACGTTCGCAAGCTGCTTTTTGGCAAGATTCCGCCCCTCTTCGTAAATGCGTTCAAGTTCATTTGCATCGTGCTCCGTCCTGCTTATTCCAAGTGGCCTTTCAGGGCAAAGGACAAGCACGCTTCCAATTTTTTCCTGGAAAAAAGCATATTGGGTCGCCTGGTTGTATACAAGAGCCCTATTCTTTAAGGATTCAAGGATTGCAGGATATTTTTTCATAAAAAGCTTCATCAGAGGAAAGAGCCTGCTGTCTTTTTTTACAAAACCTTTGGGCTGGGTAAGTATGACCACGTTTTTTTCATAGCCATTTTTCTGCATGAATTCCAAGGGAATGGAGTCGCTTATTCCACCGTCAAGGTAGCCCCTACCGTCTATCTCCACCACACGGGATGCAAGTGGCATGGAGGCAGAAGCCCGCATCCATTCAATTTCGCTTCCGTCACAGTTTGCAAGGTCGTGGTAAACAGCCTTTCCTGTCTGAACGTCGGTTGCAACGCAGTAGAACTTCATGGGGTTTTCCCTGTAGGCCTTGTAGTCAAAGGGGTCTTCCTTTTGCGGAAGGTCGTAGTAGCAGAACTTTGCCCCGTACAAATCGCCGGTTTTTATTAGGGAAGAAAATGAACAGTAGCGTTTGTCGTGCGAAAAGCGCTTGTTGTAGCGGATTGCCCGTCCCGGCTGGCAAGACTTTATGTTGCAGCCAAAAGTTGCACCCGCACTAACCCCAACAGCAGCTTCAAATTTTATGCCTTCTTCCATAAAAACGTCGGTAATACCGGAAGTGAACATTCCGCGCATTGCACCGCCTTCAAGCACCAGGCCTGTCTTTGGGCTGAACAATTTAATCTCCGCCATTTTTGGCACCCCCTGCGGCAGATGCATCCCCGCCTTCCTTCAATGGTTTTGAACTGCCACTGTCCGAATTTGCTTTTCCTTCGCTCTTGTCTTTTTCAGAGGCATTGGCCTTTTCTGCACCCTTGTCTTTTTCAGCAGCATTGTCTTTAACCGAAGCCTTGTCCGTAACCGCCGGCACAATCAAAAGGGATTTTTCCCTTGCCTTTTGGATGTCTTTCTCGCTGGCAGGCTTTGCCTTAACAGGAAGAACCTTTGAGGCCGTATGAAGGTATCACACAAGGTTTGCAACCCAGACCACGCCTGTAACAACGGAAACAGCAGAACAGCCAAGGCGTATGTTGTTCTTTTTAACCGCTTCATCCCTTGTTCCGTAGCCCTTGTAGTAGGCATTCAAAGAATTCACATAGGAACCTGTGGTTGCAAATGTAAAGGGAAGACTCATTATAAATGCACTGTAGCTTGCGTAAGTCCACCTGCGCCTCTTGTCTATAAGAGATTCAGTGTCCATGCTCTCTGCATTCACCATAAGAGAAGAACCGTCCACCTGTTCAGACTGTGGCACATAGTAATAGAAGCCAAGCGGAGTTGCCTCTTCACCATCACCGGAAGCTTCCGTCGTTTTTGTTGAACTAACAAAGCTACCCAAGATGTTTGAGGAATTTACCCTTGCACTTGCACCGGGAACACCCTTCTTTACGTCTCCAATATAATTACCGCCTGCGTAAAGCTTTCCTTCCTCGGGCTTTTTTAAGTTAACGGAAAAAGAACCTGACGCTTGCTTTTGCATTGGTATGTGAACAAGAAATGTTGGGGAGCCCTTAAAATCGTAGGTAACAGTAGAAGTGGTAAAGCTGTCGCTTTCAACCTCCACCGTATGAACTCCAGCAGGAACATAAACAGACTTTCCGTCATCCTCTGGCCTTGTTACAACACCGTCAACCATAAGCTTGTACTTAGAAGCTGCCTCTGCAGGGCTTATGTCTATGTAAAGCTGAACGCTCATGCTGTTCACTATTTTTGGTATTATAAAGCGGGCAATGTTTCTTGCTATCTGCATACAGTTGTCTATGTTGCCAACTTCCGTAACAACGCCAACAGAAGTTCCGTTCTTAAAGGCATCAGGCTTTTCGTATCCACCGGGAAAAATCTTGAATTCCGCGGTAACGCTTATGTAGTCTCCGTAGCGGGTAATTGAACCAAGGATAAGGCCGTTTATCTTTTCGTCCATTGCTGCCTTGGCAAAGAGGCGGCTGTCCGTTCCAGAAAGAAGTGCCTTTTGCGGAGGTTCGTACAAAGATGAAGCAGAGCCTTTGTAGAGTTCTATCGTCTCGTATTCAGGGCGCGAAACAAGCTCTTCCTCCGAATCTTCCGCAAAGAATAATTTTTTTATGCTAACAAAAGAAAACCCTTCCTTTTCCTTTTTTACACCGGCAATTCTTTCTTCCACCTGGGCAACAGCCTTGTCTGCATTTGCAAGGTTGGCATCTATCTTGTCCTGAATTTCCTTTATCTTCTTTTCCTGCTCAGCTATTGCTTTTTTTAGCTTGGATGGCTTTTCCTCCGAAAGAAAGAGGCTGTCCCTAACCTTTATCTCTTTTGAAAGCTGAAGAAAAAGCGACTGCCTTTCCAACAAAAGCCTTTCAAGGTAGCGGTCAAGAACCTCCCTTTCAGAAGGCAGGCGGCTTGAAGGTGCAACTATGTGCTCCAGGATAAGCTCCGGCATAAGGCTTGCAACCTTATCCTCAGAACTTTCCCTTACCCGCCCGGAATAAGAAACTCCCTGTGAAAACGAGAATTTGGATGCTGCAAGCACCCAGGAAGCAGAGAATGCAAAGGATGAAAAAACAAGGGCCATAATGAACATGACCCAAATTTTATTCAGAAAGGTCATCTCCCTCATCGTCACCGTCCATTGGAAGCCCCTTCCACTTTGCGGATAGGAAGGAGTCAAGGAATCCGTCTATGTCGCCGTCCATTACACCCTGAATGTTGCCCACGGAATACTTGGTCCTGTGGTCCTTTACCATGGTGTAAGGCTGGAATACGTATGAACGAATCTGGCTGCCAAAGGAAATGTCCTTCTTTTCGCCTGCAAACTTTGAGTTTTCCTTTTCCCTTTCGGCCTTGTAGTATTCGTAAAGCCTTGAACGCAGGATGCTCATTGCGGTTGCGCGGTTCATAAGCTGGGACCTTTCGCTGTCACAGGCAACAACAATTCCTGTTGGCAAGTGGGTAAAACGCACGGCAGACTCCGTTTTGTTTACGTGCTGGCCGCCCTTTCCGCCTGAACGGTAGGTGTCTACGCGAAGGTCCTTGGGGTCAATGTTAACTTCTATGCTGTCGTCAAGCACCGGAAAGACATATACCGAAGCAAAAGAGGTGTGTCTTCTTGCGTTTGCGTCAAAGGGGCTTATTCTTACCAGGCGGTGAACCCCAGCCTCTCCCTTTGTATAGCCGTAAACGTAGGCTCCGGAAATGCGCATATTTATAGACTTAAGGCCACCCTCAGCCTCTTCCTGCGAAAGAACTTCCATCTTGTAGCCATGACGCTCTGCCCACCTCTGGTACATGCGGCTAAGCATAAAGGTCCAGTCGCAAGCCTCGGTTCCACCAGCGCCAGCATGAACGCTAAGGAAGCAGTCGTTCTTGTCCACTTCATCGGAAAGAAGGTTCAGTATGCTCTGGTGGTCGTATTCAGCCTTGGCCTTGTCGTAAAGCTCCTTTACTTCCTTTTCCACGCTCTGGTCATCTTCTTCCATGCCAAGTTCAAGAAGTGTCTCTATGTCGGCAACGTCCTTCTGCAATTGCTCCCAAGGCTCAACCCTGCCCTTAAGCATCTTGATTTCGTTCATCAGCTTAGTGGCCTTGTCGTTGTCGTCCCAAAAGCCAGGTGCTGTAGTTTGGGCTTCTTTTTCTGCAATCTTTGCCTTTATTCCGTCCGGGTCAAAGACGCCCCCAAACATCCATGATATTTTCCTTAAGCTCAGAAACAGGTTCCTTCAAATCTTCAAGCATAGTTTTCTCCAGTATAAATTAGTAGTGAGTAAAATTTAAGTTAAAATCAGGACAAAATGCCCTATCTTTGTGTCTTTAACCGGCTGCTTACGGCGGCAGGTCTTGTGGCAGGCTTTGCAGCTGCGGCAGAACGCCTTACAGCAGAAGCAGGACTTGCCTTTTGAGCGGCAGACTTTGGCTGGGCAGAATTAAGCACGAGCCTCCTCCACTTCTTTTCCTTAAGCTCCGTAATAACGAACTTGCCTTCCAGCGGGAACTGGTAAATACGGATGTTGTCATAGTAATCCGTATAGCGATCCATCTCTTTTTTTAAGCTTGTAAGCTCTGCATCCGACAGGCTTGCATTCTCCCAGCAGGACTTCTGAATCTGCTTAAAGCCTGTATGTCCTAGCAAATTAAAAATGTTGCGGGCACTGTCTATGCTGCCCGGCTCTAAAACTATTGAAACAAACATATATATAAGATAATTCAAAGATTGTATCTTGTCAAACCGTTAATTTTGATTCATAATATAATAGAAATGAAAAAGCAGATAAAAACAACGGCATTTACAGTACTTTCTCTTTTTTTGGCTTTTGCACAGGTTTCTTATGCAAATAAAACACATGCCCAGACCGCGCACGCACAGAATTCATACCCAAAACCACTGGTAACAAACATCTCTTGCGCACCATACTCTTCCAACAAAATCATCGTATCCTGGGCGGTTCCAAAGGAAATCAAGGGTTCCTCCAGCGGATTCTACATCAGCGAAATCCTTGTCTACAGGGACACAAAGCCCT
>JAGCWT010000126.1 GCA_017961705.1 Treponema sp. | reverse complement strand
CTAAAATAATCTTGATAAGCATTATTCCAAAACACGGTACGCTTGCATTCCCGCCGGGAACCGTGCCGAAACTCCAAAGGGTTGCTTACAACCCCATGCGCGGTAATAGGTGTCTAACTCCCTACGGTCGTACCGCGCAAAATGGATTTTCGTCACGAACCCCGGCTCCATTCCAGCGTACCTCTAATTTTATTGTATATAGAAACTTCTTTTTACGAAAAGCACTTAGCTTATACATTTAGGGAGAGCATAGGAAAAGTAAAAGAAACAGATTTCCACTACATCTTTTTTGTCGCCTTTTCAGCCTCCATTCCAGTGCTTCCGCACATTGGTTTGCTACATAGCATTCTCAGTCCGTCGCACTTACCTTCTACAATTGCTAGGGGTAGAAAAAGATTCAGGATGCTTTTACATAACGATTATATGCCAAAATAATGGGAACCCACAGAAATCACTTTTGCGGGGGTGGGGAAGGTGGCGTTTTTTACGATTTTTGTGGTTTTTTACAATAAAAAAAGTGATTTTTTGTAGTTTTTGATGCTTGAAGTGTGGTATTTTAGCTTCATCAAGGAGATTGCCATGAACCCGAGCCAGAATAAATATAGCAGGACGCTGCTTGCCTGCTATCTTGGATTTATAACCCAGGCTATTACCGCCAATTTTACGCCGCTTTTGTTTTTGATGTTCAACAAAAGTTATGATGTAAGCCTTGGAAAAATAGCCCTTATTCCGGCGGTGTTTTTTATAACCCAGCTTCTTGTAGACATAATCTGCGCCAAGGTGGTGGATAAAATAGGCTACAGGAAATGCATTGTTACATCATGCCTGTGCTCTGCCCTTGGACTTATCCTGCTTGCATTCCTGCCGGAGGTTTTTGCTGAACCCTTTGTTGGAATAATCGTTAGCGTTGTTGTGTATGCCATTGGAAGCGGACTTGTTGAAGTGCTTGGCAGCCCCATTGTGGAGGCCTGTCCCTTTGACCACAAGGAAGCGGTTATGAGCCTTTTGCATTCCTTTTACTGCTGGGGCTCCGTTGGGGTGATTATTGTTTCTACGCTTTTCTTTAGGTTCTTTGGCATGGGCAACTGGAAAATCCTTTCCTGCATTTGGGCTCTAATACCGCTTTTTAACATCTACAATTTTTTAGTCTGCCCGATTGAACAGCCCAACAACGGCGAAAAGGGTATGGGGCTTGTGGCCCTGTTCAAACTGCCGCTTTTCTGGGTGGCAATAATCCTTATGATTTGCGCGGGGGCTTCGGAGCTTTCTATGGCACAATGGGCTTCTGCTTTTGCGGAGTCGGCTCTTGGGCTTTCCAAAAATATAGGCGACCTTGCAGGCCCATGTCTCTTTGCCGCTTCCATGGGAACAGTCCGTGCAATCTTTGGAAAGTTTGGCCACAAAATAAACCTTATGCGCTTTATGATTTTTTCTGGAATTTTAAGCGTTGCAAGCTATTTGCTGGCTTCCCTTTCACAGCTTCCAATGCTTGGACTTTTGGGCTGCGTTCTCTGCGGCTTTTCTGTAGCAATCATGTGGCCTGGAACAATAAGCATTTGCTCTCCAAGAATCCCCAGGGGCGGAACTGCGCTTTTTGCAATGCTAGCAATGTCTGGCGACTTGGGAGGTGCGGCAGGCCCTGTTCTTGTTGGTAACATTTCTCAGGTCTTTGGCAACAACCTTAAGAAAGGCCTTTTGCCAGGAAGCATCTTTCCCCTTGTTTTGGTTGCGATGATTCTGCTGATTCCTCTTGCTGCAAAATCTGAATCCAAAAGGCAGCATGAATCCAAAAGTCAATAGTTTAACTTTTGGAAACAGTCTCGTCCGGGTAGTCCCAGAACTTTCCCTTGTGGAAATTTTCGTTTCCCAAAGGCTTTGCACTAAGCTTGAACATTACGCATCCGTCCGGGCAAACAATGGTCTTTGAATACTTTCCGTCACCGCCAAGATTTTCAAGGTCACCGCCGCTTCTTACGGCTTCCATGAGCGGATAAAGCATCATCATGGTTTTGGAGCAGATGCCAAACCCTTCCTGGTTAACAGGACAGCCATAGGTGCATGTATATTTGTCACCGACTTCTTCTCCGTTGCGGCAGTAGCGTTCGGTGTGGTTTCCATGCAGAAATCCTGTTACTTCAACGGTAAACTCGTATTCCTCATCATACCATTTTTTCATGGCAACTCTTACCTTGCATTGGTTGCAGTGCGGCAGATGCGGATTCCGTCGTCGCTGTAGCGGTAGTTGCGGTAGTTGCTGTAGCGGTTGAACGTGCGGCAGTAGATGTCTGCGGAAAGGTAGGAACCGCTTTTTTCTATGCGGCCATTCTTTTTGTCTGGCTCTGCTGCACCAGTGGGGTCAGTCTGCTCTTCTTCCGTGTAGGGTTCGTTTGCGTTGCTCCAGTCCCAGCACCATTCCCAGACGTTGCCCGCCATGTCGTAAAGTCCCCATGCGTTGGGCTGCTTGCCCTTTACTTCATGAATCTTCTTGCCGCTGTTTTCCCTGTACCATGCATACTGGCCAAGAATTGAACTGTCGTCCGTACCTGCCCAGAGGCTCTTTTCCGAACCGTCTTCACCGGCACATGCCGCGTATTCCCATTCAGCCTCGGTTGGAAGCCTGTAGCCGTTTACCGAAGTGTTCATTATGATGGCGTCCCATTCTTTGCTTCCGTTCTTTGGACCGCAGAAACGTCCTGCATTTGCGTCGGCACCTTCAACAGTTCCCTTCCATTCGCGCGGGTCTGTAAGGCCGTCCATGGAGAATGCTGGCTCAAGACCTTCTGCAATGCTCCTAAGGTTGCAGTAGACCACAGCATCGTAGGAACTTACGTAGTAGGCCGGGTAGTTGTCTCCAATTCCAAGCTTTTCTGACGGCTGTGAACTTCCGAATATGCAGTAGGTCTTGTATTCAGCCTGGGTAAGTTCGTGGTCGCTCATGTAGATGTCGTGGGTGAGTTTTACCTGATGAGCCGGTTTTTCAAATTTGTCTCCTGCCTTGCTTCCCATCTTAAAAGTTCCCGCGGAAATTCTTACAAAACCTTCCGGCGTATTGTCCTTCTTTTTTTCTTCTTTCTTTTTGCAAGAAGATAAAAGTAAAAGTATGCTTGCTGCAAGGAAGATGGAACTAAAAACCGATCTTTTCATCAAAAACTCCTGTGACTAAAGGTGATAGTTAATTGTACACTTAAATTTCCATTTTGTCCACTTTTTGTTTTCAAGTACTTTCAAGGGAGGGCCCTTGGACCCCAAACTAGGGGGGGGGGTGGGGGGGGGGGGGG
>JAGCWT010000008.1 GCA_017961705.1 Treponema sp. | reverse complement strand
GGTGGCCTTGGAGGCATGGGCGGAATGCCAAGCATGGATGCCCTAAAAGGCATGGACTTGAACAAGCTAAAAGGCATGCTGCCCAAGGGATTCAAGTTCTAAATTTTCTTCTTGCGGCACTTTTTTCCGCAAAGGGCTTTCCGGGGTTCCGGGGGCCCAACCCCTCCATTGCTCCACTTCGTTCCGCAACGGCTACGCCGCCCCTCCAATCCCGGCCGTGCTTTTTTTTGCTAAAACAGATAAAAGTCAAAGCAACATCTATCTCTTCTTCAAAATTTTAAATCTCAGATACAGTCCGTCAATTATGTCCAGACAAAAAACAAATGCCAGAACACTATGCACAAGAGCAAATTTCCCAGAAACTTCTTTTTGCTTATATTTTGCCACCAACGCAAATGTCATTGACAGCCCTGTAATAAATATAGTCCAAGAATCTACAAAAAAACAGAATATGGTAATAATAAAACCCAAAGGAATAAATAACATTGAAGAGCCAAATGCAAAAATGTAAACATAAGCCGGTATATGAAGGAGTTTCACATAGACTATATTTTTCATGCACTCTGACGTGCTGTTATTGACAAAAGACATTTTCCATGTGCTTATTAAGCTTTTCGCAACAAAAAATAATTCAATCAGATTTACTGCTAAAAGTAAAAAACTAAAAAATTTTGGACGCTCCGATGATGTATCCATCCAAATATGTATGTCTAGTATTGCAAGATAAGGAAACAAAACCTGCGCTATATATTTTTTCATCTTTCACCCAAGATTCAACAGAATTTACAAGACCTGTCCCGAAGGGTCAACTTCAGAACAGGTCCAATTCTACGGAAATACTTTAGTCATCAACGCTTTTTCCGGAAAGCATAAGGTTGGTCAGGATTCCAAGAATCAAGGCACAAGCTACGGTGCGGATTTCAACTGCACCAAACTTTACAACCATTCCGCCAACACCGGTAATAAAAATCACGCTGGCAACATAGAGGTTGCGGTTCTTGTTCAAGTCAACGGACTGGAACATCTTAAAGCCAGACACTGCAATAAATCCGTAAAGCGCAACACAAACGCCACCCATAACACAGCTAGGAATGGTTTCAAGGAATGCCACAAGAGGCGTAATCAAGCTGAACAGAATGCACAAGAACGAGCAGCCCCAGATTGTAATCGTAGAAGCATTCTTGGTAATTGCAACACAGCCAATAGATTCACCGTAAGTAGTATTCGGACAACCGCCAAAAATAGAAGAAACAAAAGTTCCAACTCCATCGCCCAAGAGAGTCCGTGTAAGGCCAGGCTTTTCAAGAAGGTTCACGCCAACAATAGTAGAAAGGTTCTTGTGGTCAGCAAGATGCTCCGCAAACACAACGAATGCAACAGGAACATAAGCCGCAAAAACCGTAAGCAGGTAAGAAGGAGTTATAGCCTTAAAGCCCGCACTACCGCCAAGCACAGCCGTAAACTTTGGCAGCGAGAAGTAGCCGGAGAATTTAGAAAAGTCAATACTGGTCAGGGCAGAATAATTTACAACAACAAGCGACTGGTTTCCGGTAAGGTGTCCAATCAGGGCAAAGAAAGAAGCAAGCATGTAACCCGCAAGCATTCCCTGAATAAAAGGAATAAGCCTACCAACCCTGGTTCCGTAAGTTGAACAGAGCATTGTAACGGCAAGTGTAAAAAGACCGCACACAAGGGCAACATAAGTACTTCCGCCCTCAACGCTAGACTTCATCAAATCGCCAACGGCATTTCCGGAAAGCGAAAGACCAATGATTGCAACAGTAGGGCCAATGATTACCGGAGGCATAAGGCGGTCAATCCAGTTCACCCCGCAGAATTTAACAACCAGCGCAATAATCACGTAAACCGCACCAGCCATAAAAGCACCAATTATAAGACCCCAGTAGCCGGCCGCAACAGAAACCGCTCCGCCAAAGGCAGAAAACATGGAGCCAATAAAAGCAAAAGAGCTTCCCAAAAATACAGGGCTAGAACTCTTTGTAAAAAGCAGGTAAACAATCGTACCAACGCCAGCACCAAAAAGGGCAGCCGAAGCAGAAAGACCGTTTCCCACTATGGCAGGAACGGCTATGGTTGCCGCCATAATTGCAAGAAGCTGCTGCACTGCAAACAAAAAGACCTTACCCAAAGAAGGCCTGTCCTTAATTCCGTAAACCAATTCCATTATATTTCTCCTATTTTAAAAATTCGCCTATCCCAATACTGTTTTTTCTATCTCGAACATCTGGCTGCGGTAAAGGCTAGAAATATTGTGCCCATAGTCAGCCAAAAGCTGAATGATGTTTCGCGGATGATCTTTTTCGTCGCATCCGTTAAGACGGTCACCCGCATCGCCAAGACCCGGCATTATGTAGGCCTTTTCATTCATCACAGGATCCATCCAAAGCGTATAGCATGTAAGGTTTTCCAGCGCACGCGTAACCCGGATAGAACCCTTAAGAGTAGAAATCGTGTTAAAGAATGCAACTGAAGCCGGTTTTACACCAAGTTCCTGAAGGTATTTTACAACCGTAAAAAGAGAGCCGCCTGTAGCGTTCATGGGGTCTGCAAAAATCAAATCCTTGCCGTCAAGCTGCTCAGGCTTAAAGAAAGACTTGTCCAGGTCAAGAATGTATTCCATGTCGCTTTCGCTCTTAGTGTCATTCCTGCTAATCTTAAACAGGGCAAAAGGCGTAATATAAGAAGCAGAAGAAAATTCCTCTATCTCCTTGGAAACAATCATGCTGGGAAGAAGCGCGCCCCTAAGCATTACGCACATAACCGTATTGCATATTTTATGGTCAACGTTGGGAATCTTGTGAACCGCATAGTTCTGCACCGGAAAATTAACCGGAGTCTTTACAATAATATGCCCGGTCTTGTCTGTCTTCTGATTTACGTATGCCATGCGGAAGAGCATTTCGTATGCCCTCTGGCTGTAGTACATGAATTCCTGATGGTCAGTGTCCTCACTGCGCAGCTTGGAAATAACACGACTTGCCTCTGCCTGGGCCTGCGTGTCGGTCTCAAAAGAATACACCTTGATTCTGGGGTGCTTTGCACAAATCGAATGCATCTCGTGCCCCATCTTGTCAAAGCCTTCAATAATTTTTTCCCTGTTCACAGGCTCAAAGAACTTCATGGTTTCCTTGAACATTTCATCAAGACGCTTTAAGTCCGCATTGTCCTCTGCCGTAAGATATCCGTCCAAATCCTCGGCCTTGAGGATTTTTTTCTTGCTCATGTCAGCTCCTTTTTGTCACTAAAACCTATTGTACCACGAATTCCGCAGTATGGCAAATATTTCAATGCCCCCCCCCTTGAACTTGCACCGTCACCCTGAACTTGTTTCAGGGTCTATAACTCTTATTCTTTAGGACGCCCCTCTTTCCGCTTACGCGGTACTAAAGGGTTGCAAGCAACCAGGGGCTCCATGGCGGCGTAGGATGCTCCTAGCACACATTTGCAAAAGGTAAGTGCAATGAACATGGAATACAATGTAGCAAAACAATGTGCGGAAGCACTGGAATGTAGGCTGAAAACGTGGCAAAAAAGCATTTGCGCGGAGCGAACCCGGCAGCGTAGCTTCAAGCCGCGAAGCGAGTCAGATACCTTGTATCTGCGCTTGGGGTTGTAAACAACCCTTGCTTTTTTGACGCGGTTTCAGCCGGGAATGGAAGTGCTTCCGCAGTTAAATTATTGCTTGCTAAGTTTCATTTAGATTTGCACTTACCTTCTACAACGCCCCTGCAATCATCTTGAAAACTGCACCACATAATGCTATCCTAACCCCATGGAGGAAAAGATGAAAAAATTTTTATTCACAGCCACATTCTTATCAGCCCTGCTACTTACCGCCCTTGTTTCCGCAAATTCCGCCCATGCCCAATCGCTCCCGGAATTCACCCAAGGCAAGGCCTATGTCTTTGACGCAAACGCCATCACAGGAAAAGCCAAAGATTCCATAAAGACCAAAAACCTTTCGTCCGCAAAGAATTTTGAAGTGACCGTCTACGGCTACAAAAACGACCAGTGGGAAAAAGTTGCAACAGGTTTTCTCCGTCAAACAGGCGACAGCGACTCCCTGCAGCGCATTAAAAAGCTAAAGTCCTTCCAGTATCTTGCGGTAACAACAAACGCAGACAAAGAATTCAATTACGTAACTTCCAAAAGGCACGACGACCTCTACATATACTTTCTGGACAAAACATCTGTATCAGAAGAGAGCGTAAATGCAGCCCCATCCTTTGACCTTTCCAAGGTAAAGGGAAAATTCAAAGACAACATCAAAATAGAAAGCCGCACAAACTTTGAAGGCCCCTGCTCATTCTTTATCTACGGTTGCAAAGAAGAAAACGGCCGCTACGAGCTTCTAACCTGCCTTGCGCTAAAAGACGGCTTCGACACAGACTCTTCCGATGAATCCTATAGCGGAAGCAAGCTAAGCTCCTACGGCTACATAAAAATCATTCCGGCTTTCCAAAAGGAATTCACCTATTCCCTTTCCAAAAGCCACAACGACCTTATAATACAGATACAATAACCAAATGGCTTATGGCTGTCCCAAAAGTTTAGACCGCATGTTCATTGCATCTGTCAAAATGAACTTCTGTCTTTTAGGACGGCCATTGCCTCGCATTTTTTTTAATCCTTACACTTTATCTCGCCAAGCATCCCATTCCGTTCAGCAATAAGATTTGCATTTGTCACTTTGCCAAGAAAAGCCTTGTCGTGGCTTACCACAATCATTGCACAGTCCAAAGAAGCAAGTGCATTTTCAAGCGCAAGAATGCTTGTAATGTCCATGTGGTTAGTAGGCTCATCCAAAATCAAAAGCGAAAGCGGCTTCTGTACTGCAAGTGCAATCATCAGCTTCCTAAGCTCACCGGGGCTCAAGCTGCATTCAGAAGACGAAAGTGTAAGCCTCTCTGGTTCACTGCCCAGCCTGTACAAAGTGGAAAGTATTTCTCCCCTTTCAGCTTCATCCTGCCCATAAAAATCAGCAATAACAGCCTCCGCTTCACCGTCAGAAATTTCCTGCGGCAAATAGAGCACTTCTTCCTTCCTGCCAGAACTTTCCAAAAGGGAAATCAGGTGGCGTACAAAAAGCGTCTTACCCGTACCGTTAGAACCAGTAAGCGCAATTTTCATTCCCCGCTTAATTTCCATAAAAGGTATTTTTAGCCTGTAGTCCCCGGCAAAAAGAATACACTCTTCCACACATATTGCCTTTGAAAAATCCGTCTCCAAAAGAGAAAACCCCTCTTTTCTCCTAAGCGATTTTTTTACCCCGTCACGCTCAGCTTCCGTCTGCCTTATCTGAGTTTCAAGATGGGCCTTTGCATCCCCAGTGCTCCTGTCCTTGCCCAAAATCCTTGCAACATCAATCTTGGCCTGGGTGTCATGGTCATGTGAATCAAAAGATTTTTTGGAAAGCCTAGCCTTTGACTTTTGGTTTTCCGCCTCAAGCCTTGCACTCCTCTGCCTTTCCGCCCCAGCCTTTGCATTAAGCCTTTCCCAGTCACCGCGCGTCTTTTCCGCATTCTCATTTTTTAGCTCCAATGCTTTGGAAAGTCCGCAGGCATAAGATTCGTATGCAAGGCAGTCCCTTCCTCCCGCAAAGGAATTAGCTTCGTTAAAAAGACAAACAGTGCGCTTGCAAAGCAAATCAGCAAAGTGCCTGTCGTGGCTAACCATTATGCCGCTTCCGCCAAAATCCAAAAGCGAAGAAGCAATTAGCCCGGCCGTCTCCAAATCAAGATGGTTCGTTGGCTCATCAAGCAGCAAAACCTCCGGCCGCTCCGCCAAGGCACAGGCTATCTGTATGCGCTTTTTTTCTCCGCCGGAAAGGGTCTCGTACCTTTCAAGCATTTCTTCCGTAACGCAAAGCCTGGAAAAAAACTTCCTCACATCATTTTCATCAGACCAAAAAGCCGTGTAAAGATTGTCCGGCATTTCCTGAGTTTCCTGAGGGCAGTAAACCGCATTCCCTTCAAAAGAAATTTTTCCCCCGTCAGCCTTAATAAGCCCCGCAATCAGTTTTAGAAGAGTACTTTTCCCGCATCCGTTGCTACCCGCAATACAAGTCCAGCCCTCTCCAATCTGCAAAGAAAAATCCTCAAATAAATTTCCGCTAGAAGAAGGATAAGAAAAATTTAGTTTTGTGATTTGAATTGACACTTTGGCCTCCGTAAAAAGAAGCCGTTGCAGCTGTCTTGCCGACACAAACCCAAAACCTGGGCAAAGAAAAAAATATACTGCAACTGACTTCCAAAATTTTTTGCTTGTGGAAAATCAGAATTACAGTATCATCGGCAGTGTGTCTCCTAGAATGTTTTATTAAGTTACTTTACATTGTTGCGCCATCACTGTCAATAGCACCACAAGGAAATCAGGTTTGGGCTCCACTACCAGCGAAATCTGTCTGAAAATCCATGGTGCGCGGTAATAGGACTTTCACTCGCTTCGCTCGTTCCGCGCAAATGGATTTTCAGACATATTTCGCTTCCCGTTGCGCCCAAACCCGATTTCCACTTGCTTTGCATAATAAAAAATGCCAGTCCCAACAAAAGTCAGAACTGGCATTCCTATGTCAAAAAGGCGCACCTTACGTCACCCTAAACTTGATTCAGGGTCTATTTTATTTAATCAGTGAATGGTATTCCTGCAAAGACCTAACTCCGCCTTCACCACCGTTACCATTCTTAACAGCCTCTATGCCCTTAACAGCAGCAAGAGCTCCTGCAAGCGTTGTGATGTAAGGAACCTTGTACTTAAGACAGGCCTTGCGGATAGTCTTGCGGTCCTCTGCATAGTTCCTCTGCGCACGTGGAGTGTTGATTACAAGGCAAACTTCCTTGTTCATTACCATGTCAATTACGTCCGGACGGCCACCGCCAATCTTGTTCACAATGCCGCACTTAATTCCGTTGGCGTTGTAGAAGTCGGCAGTTCCTTCCGTAGCAATAAGGGTAAAGCCCAAATCCTTAAGGGTCTTTCCAATGGTAAGAACCTGCTCCTTAAGGCTCTCCTTGTTGCTAAGGCTTATAAGAACCTTCTTGTTCTCCCATGCAGCCGGTGCGTGTGGAAGCTCAGAACCTGCGGCCTCTTCTGCCTTATAGAAAGCAAGCGGGAAGTTTTCTGCAAGACCAAGAACCTCACCTGTTGAACGCATCTCAGGTCCAAGAATCGGGTCAACTCCAGGGAAGCGGTTCCAAGGCAATACAGCCTCTTTTGCTCCGTGGTAGGGAATCACCTTGTCCTTAAGACCGAGCGACTCAAGAGATTCACCAAGCATCATGCGTGTTGCAAGGCGTGCCATCTGAGTGTCGCAAACTTTGCTAACAAGCGGAACTGTACGGGAAGCGCGTGGGTTGGCTTCAATTACATAAACCTTTCCGTCTTCAATAGCGTACTGCATGTTCATCAAACCGCAAACATGAAGGTTCTCCGCAATCTTCTTTGTGTATTCCTTAATAGTGTCCAGATTGTTCTGTGGAATGCTAACAGGAGGAATTACACAGGCAGAGTCACCGGAGTGAATACCGGCAAGCTCAACGTGCTCCATAACGGCAGGAATGTAAACGTGTGTTGAATCAGCAAGAGCGTCGGCCTCGCATTCAAGTGCATTCTTCAAGAAGCGGTCAATCAAAAGCGGGCGGTCTGGAGTTACGCCAACAGCCTTTTCAACATATTCCTTCAATGTGGCTTCGTCATAGATTACTTCCATACCGCGTCCACCAAGAACGAATGAAGGACGGATCATAATCGGGTAGCCAATCTTATCTGCACAAGCCTTGGCCTCGTTAAAGTCAATCGCCATTCCGCTTTCTGGCATCGGGATTTCAAGCTTTTCCATCATGTGGCGGAAGAGGTCGCGGTCTTCTGCAATGTCAATGCTGTCAATAGAAGTACCCAAAATGTTCACGCCGTTTTCCTGAAGCTCGCGGGCAATGTTAAGCGGTGTCTGTCCGCCAAACTGAACGATAACTCCAAATGGCTTTTCCTTCTCGTAAATCTGAAGAACGTCCTCAGTTGTAACCGGTTCAAAGTAAAGCTTGTCTGAAGTATCATAGTCAGTAGAAACAGTCTCCGGGTTGCAGTTTACGATGATTGTCTCGTAACCCATTTCCTTAAGCTGCATAGCCGCATGACAGCAGCAGTAGTCAAACTCAATACCCTGGCCAATTCTGTTTGGGCCACCGCCAAGAATCATTATCTTCTTCTTGTTGTCCGTAGCAACAGAAGTGTCCTTTTCTGCATTGTATGTTGAATAGTAGTAGTTTGCATTCTTAACGCCGCTAACAGGAACTGCAAGCCAAGCCTCGTGCACGCCAAGTTCCTTCCTGCGGTCGCGGATAGCCTTTTCGCTAACCTTAAGAATCTTGCTCAGGTACTTGTCGCTAAAGCCGTCTTTCTTAGCCTGAATAAGAAGCTTGTCTTCCGGAACGCGTCCAGGATTCTTAAGCATCTCCTCTTCCAAATCAACAAGTTCCTTCATCTGCTCAAGGAAGTATTTCTTAACATAAGTAATCTCATGCAGCTTGTCCAAAGAAACGCCCTTGCGGATTGCCTCGTAAAGCTGGAAGTACCTTTCGCTAGAGGCAGTCTTTAGCATCTCGCAAAGTTCATCAGCACTCCTTCTGTTAAAGTCCTTTGCAAAACCCACACCGCTGCGTCCGTTCTCCAAACCGCGTATGGCCTTCTGGAAGGTTTCCTTAAAGGTCTTTCCTATAGACATAACCTCGCCAACAGCCTTCATGGAAGTTCCAAGCGAATCTTCAACACCGCGGAACTTTTCAAATGCCCAGCGCGCAAACTTAAGAACAACATAGTCACCGTCTGGAGCTCCACCCGGAGTGTATTTTTCAAGAGTGCCGTCGCGCCAGTATGGAATCTCGTCCAGAGTCATGCCGGAAGCAAGCTTTGCAGAAATCAAGGCAATCGGGAAGCCTGTAGCCTTTGAAGCAAGGGCAGAAGAGCGGGAAGTTCTCGGGTTAATTTCAATAATAACAACTTCGCCCGTCTTTGGATTGTGGGCAAACTGAACGTTTGTACCGCCAATAACGCCAATAGATTCAACAATCTTAAAGGCCATTGTCTTAAGGCGCTCCTCAAGCTCCTTGTCAATCGTCATAAATGGAGCTGAACAGAAAGAATCTCCCGTGTGAACGCCAACCGCATCAATGTTTTCTATAAAACAGATGGCAATCATCTGGTTCTTTGCATCGCGGACAACTTCAACCTCAAGCTCTTCCCAGCCCAAAATTGACTGCTCAATAAGACACTGGTGGGTAATGGAAAGATCAAGACCGTTAGAAACAATCGTGCGCAGCTCTTCTACATTGTAGCAGAAACCGCCACCCTGACCGCCCATCGTGTAAGCAGGACGAACTACAATCGGGAATCCAATCTCGTTGGCAATCTTTTCCGCACCTTCAACGCTGTGGCAAATGTCGCTCTTTGGAGTTGCAATGCCAAGCTTCTGCATTGTCTCCTTAAAAATCTCACGGTCTTCACCGCGCTCAATAGCGTCAAGATTTACGCCAATAACCTTAACGCCGTACTTGTCAAGGATACCTGCCTTGTTAAGCTCCATAGCCATATTCAAACCGGTCTGACCACCAAGGTTTGGAAGCAGAGCATCAGGACGCTCCTTTTCAATAATCTGCGAAAGACGCTCAACATTCAGCGGCTCAATATAAGTAGCATCCGCCATAACCGGGTCTGTCATAATAGTCGCCGGGTTAGAGTTCACCAGAACAATCTTGTATCCCTGCTCGCGCAAAGCCTTGCAAGCCTGAGTTCCCGAATAGTCGAACTCACAAGCCTGACCAATAACAATCGGCCCCGAGCCTATAATCATAACCTTGTTAATGTCTGTTCTTTTCATCTATATAACTCCTATAAAAACCAAATTAATTCTCACTTGCGTTCCCAAAGTCTGGTAAACGCCATGCCAGCAGAATCTATTATTCTGGGCGTTCCCCTACGGTCGCTCCGCTCCCTCCGGGTCGGGCTTTCCGCACTTCCGGGGCCCCTACCCCTCCATTCCCTACGGGAACGCCTTCGGCGGTGCTCCAATCCCTAACGCAAAAAGCAAACACCCCCAATGGCTTGAGCGGCGCGCGAAACAAGTCCGCTCGAAGCTAATTTACAAGGCGCAAAGTGTCCTTGTCACAGTCAAGTTAAGCGGCAGCAGGCTTGACCTGATGTCCCAAAACACAAACACCCACGACTGACACAAACGCAAACACCCACGGCTTGACCCGCGCGCAAAACAAGTCCGCTCGAAGCTAATTTACAAGGCGCAAAGCGTCCTTGTCACAGCCAAGTTAAGCGGCAGCAGGCTCGACCTGATGTCCGCAAACGCAAACAACCATGACTTGCCCACACGCAAAACCACCTATGGCTTGAGCGGCGCGCGAAGCAAGTCCGCTCGAAGCTAATTTACAAGGCGCGAAGCGTCCTTGTCATAGCAAAGTTAAGCGGCAACAGGCTTGCCCTGGTGTCCGCTTGAACACAAAAAAAGGCGAATCTCCCAAAAAGGAAACTCGCCTTTGAAATTCAAACAAAAATAGTATGAACAACTTTATTAATCTCGAGAATCGCCATGCAAACAAATGCTTCCGTTTTCATACTGAAAATTTATACTATCATAAAATCACAAGTTATTCAAGTCAAAAAAATAATATCATGCTATAATCATAACATGCAGCACTCACGCAAGTACAAAGACGGACTGCCTTGCGGTAAAAGCCCAAAAACAGGAGCAAAACAAAATGACAGAATCATTTGACCTGGAAGAAAAGCACATAGAAATTTTTACAGACAAAAGCACAAGCAAAAGCCTACCCCTTGTTCTCCTGAATACTTTTGCAGGCGAAGCAAAATGTGTGTGGCAAAAATGCAAAGAAATTGAATGCCAGCCCTTTACCCTTGCCTGTATCTCCGGCATGGACTGGAACGCAGACCTTTCTCCATGGGATATTCCTCCCCTCCGCAAAAACGACCGACCCTTTTCCGGCAAAGCAGACAGATATCTCAAATTTCTCACGGAAAAAGCACTTCCCGCAATTTCGCAAAAACTTCCTGCACCACAAACATACACTGTCCTTGCAGGATATTCCCTGGCAGGCCTCTTCGCACTTTACGCACCCCACAAGACAAAAATCTTTCCGCGCATAGTTGCCGCCTCCCCCTCTGCATGGTTCCCGCGCTTTGTAGATTTTGTAAAAAACACTCCGTTTGCAATAAAGCCCGACCGCATTTACCTTTCCCTAGGCGACAGTGAATCAAAAACAAAAAATCCCCTACTTTCCACCGTACAGGCCAATACAGAAATTCTCGAAGCCTTCTACACATCACAAAAAATCAAATCAATCTTTGAACTGAACAATGGAAATCACTTTGCAGAAAACGAGCTCCGCATTGCCAAGGGAATCAAGTGGGTTCTGGGGGAGTAGTTCTTTTTCAAAGAATTTAATGATGCGATCTTGAGTTTCGCGTTCAGGCTGCAGGGACTTAATCATTTGATTTACCCTTATAACAATAATGAGTTTGGTCAAAATTCCGCAGATACTTTTTTAGCATAAAGCAACAGAAATAAGGAATCGACTTTCCTGCAAAATCCTGCTATACTGTTCCAAAAAATACAGGAGAGGTGGATTAAATGAGAATAATTTTTGTAAGGCACGGAGAGCCCGACTATAAAAACGACTGCCTTACCGCAGAGGGACACATACAGGCAGAAGCTGTAGCAAAGAGACTTTCGGAGGAAGAAAAAATAGAAGAAATCTATTCATCGCCAATGGGAAGAGCCCGCATGACCATGCAGAAATTTGCAGACAAGCACCAGGACTTGCCGGTAAAAATCCTGGACTTTATGCACGAAATAAACTGGGGCAGCACAAGCGGCAAAGAAATCCCTCTTGAAGGCCACCCATGGAACTGCGTAAACGAGATGGTAAGCAGGGGAATAAACATTTGCGACTCGGACTGGAAGAACGGCCCCTATTTTTACGGCAACACTGCAACAGAAAATGTGGAAGACATAGCAAAAGAAATAGACGGCTGGCTACTTTCGCTGGGATACGAGCGCCAAGGATTCTATTACCGCAACCTGCACAAGGACGACGAGCAGCACACGGTTGTCCTCTTCTGCCACGGAGGCTCTTCTTGCGCAGCCATTGCCCACATGACGAACCTGCCATTTACCTTTACCTGCGCGGCAATCCACATGCCCTTCACCGCAGTCACAATACTCAGACTGGACAAAAACCCAGGCAGCCTCTGCACCCCCGTTCTTGAACAGCTTAGCGACATCAGGCACCTGGCATAAGTCCAGACGGCATTCCGCATCAGCCCAAGCCATCCCCCACTTTCCCGGATGATTTTGCCTTTGGCATACAAATACCTATTTGGCGGAGAAATGGGCTGTGTTTTCTCACTCTGAAAAAACACTAGATGCAGGGCATTTATATAATTGGTATATCCCAACTTTATTATTTTATCCCCTCATGAATTTTTATCTATTAATTTCCTTCCATTATTCTTATTCCTGATACCTTTTTATATAAAAATCAGATACAATAGGAACATCAAGTTTTTTTACAGGTTCTCTCAAACAAACCCAATATCGATACAGATAGCGATTATCATAGTCATCAAAATTGCTGTCAGAAATTTTAAGATCAGAAAAATTATTTTCCTCACCTAGCGAAAATAAAAAAGACTCTTTATCATTCTCATTAAGAAATTTTAATATCTGTTCTTGATTTTCCATGACATATAATCTAACAGTAGTACTACCTGGAAAATTAAAGAACCTGCATAAAACGACTTCATCTTCAACATGTAAATTACATTTTGGCAAAGAAATTTCTATAGCATCGCCTGCACCACTGTTATCCGAATAATTACCGCTAGAATAAAAAGTTTCAGTAGAAGAAATCTCTTTTTCAAAGTCCTTATATATACAGACTTCAAAGAGAAAGCCAGTATAATAATCTTTACGCTTGCAATCCACAAAAGAAAACAAAACAGTCATAAATATTGCAAAATAAATACATTTTTTTATCATAAATAAATTATTCTGATTATTCATTTGTTCAACAACTCTCGTTCTTCTGGCTTCAAACTATAATGCGCAGGATCCGGCATACGAAATTTCAACTTGAAAAACCATCGTTTTGAATTCAGCTCCTCGATTATTGTATTTTCAATTTCACTGCGTTTGCATCAATGTTGAAGCGTCTTGGTACTGCATGCCCTGATATTTCATGCAATAGAATCCTTTCTGGTAATGTTTCTTTTAGGAACCCCTTTCCACTTGGTCTAGCTTCTGTCGGGCGGCCTGTTATAACGATATACATATTTTCATTTTTACCATTAGAAAAAGTCTCACCACCATCTATTTTAGTAACCTTTTTTGTATATGGGTCAACAAATATATCTGAGATACTTATGTAAGTATCTGTTCCTATTTCTCTCATACGCTGAATGTCATCAGAATATTTTCTACTGCCATTTTTGTTTATTTTACCACTTAGAATTAATTCGCCATTGGCGCTTGTATCGTATTGAATATAAGAGTATTTGTTTATCCATTCTACAATGTCCTTTTTCTGTTTATAATCTCCTTCTAGAACAATTTTCCTTCCATCCGGGTCTATATAGCGTACCGGATTGTTCCCCGCGTAATGGAACAAACCAGCATTTGCTGGGACTAAGGCGGAATTTCTGCGGAATTCTGGGTATGAGGACGCAAGAATCCATTTTTTGGGGGACGGTTTGTATTTTTCCCGGCAGGAATTTTCCATTTTTATTCTTTTATTCTCCTCATTTTACAAATTTTTCTTCGGAAAAACACCCCGAAATGGGGAGAATTCCGCGCTCCTCCATCAAATCCCTACTTGGCGGAGAAAGTGGGGGTGTTTTCACACGCTGCAAAAACGCTAGATGTGGAGACTTGGAATACCTGATTTACAGGCATTCATATATAAATCAATCTCCTTAAATTTTCCCTTATCAACAACTTTTTCAAATGCCAGTAATGCATCCCTATAGTTTCCCAAAGCCAGTTCACAATAACCAAGGTAGAAATAAAAATCATCATTCAAGTATTGTTTCTTTTGGTTACTGTCATAATCTTTTACAATCTGGAGAACTTTTAGCATATCATCTTTTGCTTTTTGATATTCCTTCATGTGAATAAAATTTAATGAACGTTCACAATAGATAACAGGAGCTTGAGAAGCCTGCAGCATGAGGGAATAATATTTATCTGCGCTTGAATAATCTTTAGTTTCTACATAAGAATTTGCAAGCAGATTCCATAGATTAAATTTTTCAACGTCATCATCAGAAATCAACATGGATTCATTACAAGTTTTTATAACATCATTGTAAAAATCCAATTCATACTCTGCATACGCTTTTGACAAAAGATTCTTGCTTGTTCTGCTCACTTCTACAAGGGATGTAAAATCTCTTAAAGCCAGTTCGTATTGCTTTTCTCTAAAATAGCATTCACCACGTAACCTAAGAGCTTTTTCATTATTCTTGTCAATACTCAATATCCTTGAAAGAGGTTCAATTGCATCATGATTGTGGTTGCAGCTTATTGCCAGATCTGCAGAAACAAATGCAGAACGTATTTCACTTTCCTGCAGCGATGCGCAAGATGTATAAATAAAGCAAAACAAAATTAAGAGTTTGAACAGTTTATTTTTCATTATCATTATTCTCCAGCACAACAATAATCCCCCCCCTAATTAATTGGTAAGTGCATATTCAAACACCAAGTACAAATCTATGCTTTTTGTATCATAAACACACAAGGAACCGCTTTTTGCATCTCATCAATATATCCATCCACATATTTTCCACCATGGTCGTTTCCAGAAAAATAGAATCGCCCGTCTAAATACGATTTTTTTAATTCTATATAAAAAGTTTTTGGCACAACCTCTTTGTCTTCCCGCCAAGAAACTTCATTGTCGGAGAGATAATAAATGAAAAGCAAATCCTCTTTTAGCGCAATGATATATTTGCATTGGGATTCAAGGTTGAAAATATCATCTTTAAATTTCTTAACTTTACCGTCTTTTTGTTCAATAACAAGAGATGGCAGAGCCTTATAGCGTTTTCCATGAGCTGCCATACACACAATTAGCAAAATTAAAAGCAAACAAGATTTTTTATTCATTATATGGTCCTCTTCGTGTTTAATTCTATTTATCCAGTTTATCTATTAAATATTCTGCAAATCTGTCATAAACATCTTTGCGCTCTATTAAATCCCCATTGCACAAGCAATACCTATCAGCAGATTTTGAATATGTAAATTCCAGAAGCTGCTTGCCATTTAACCTAACTATGCATAAAGAGTCAACAAAAGTTTCATATATTCTTTTAGTTTCGTCGTTGTAAACAATTCTTTTTTCTTGATCTAACAATTTATGCAAAGAATCAAATTCTTTTACGTCATCATAATAAAATCTATTCTTTATGTCATAATATCCGTTTAGAATATCAGTAATAGACCTTCCTGTATCAGTATAAACAATAGAATTGTTATAATAAAAATCAACCTCAATACTTGAATAGTCAATACTTGGATAAGTTTTGGCCATTAATATATTTTTCCCTATCAAAAAAAAAGAAATCAAAATGATAATTGCAATAATTATTATCTTCTTCACTCTTATTGCCCTCCCACTTATTTTTTTAGCCGCATTATAAATTTAAATGACTTGTCATAAAATTGCTTTGCCTTCGGACCAATAAATTGTATTTCCATTTCTTGTTCCTGAACTACTCTTTTCATTTAATTCTTTACACCCACCCCACAAATCACTATTGATGAGATTTTAGGTTGGCAGGGATATACATATAAAAAAACAATTTTACATGCTCCCTTTTAGTCCTGGAAAAACTTTTATAACGGCTTCTTGTGGAAAGATTTCCAAGTTGAAAAATTCTTTATAAATTATTGCATTGTCAGACCAGTCTGTTATCAGAAGGCACAAATACTGAAGTGGGGATTGATCAAAATAAGAGGTATCTTTCAAATTAAAATCAAGATATATCAGAATCAATTTATTTTTTGAGTCATCCCTTTCGCTCTGTATAATGACTGTGGAATATATAGAATATTTATAATCGTCCAAACCAAATTTTTGGGAAGTTTCCTTTGCCAGTGAGTTGGCATCAATATCATACTTTTCCAAAACTGACACATCGCCAACTTGCATTTTATATTCTTGTGCCCCAGCAGAAAGAGTTCCAATTATTAAGATAGAAAAAACTATTGCAATCTTATTCCTCATTTTTCAACTCCGCCCAAACCCTTTTACAGAAAATCCCATACAAAAGATTTAGAAAAAAATACACACAACCAATTAGACCACAAAATCTCTCTGCAAGGCTGTTTTTTATAATTGAGTCTATTACACAAAAGATTAACCCACAACATATCAATACGAACATAAAATATAAAACAACAATTCTTTTTTTGTCTCTAGTCCAAAAAAACGTAAAAAGGATTGAACCCAATAACAAGAAAATATTTATAAGAAACAGTTCAGGTATTGTTTCTGTTTTATCATCTACCGATAAATAATAGAAAAAACTTATTGTAGCATTAACAGCTATACCAAGAAAATTTAATAAAACAAATAGCGCATTTCGCTTTGTAATCATCACAATTCTCCTTAGCTCTTTCTATTCTAATCTTCCCCAAGACGGATGCATGTATTTTTAATTATAAACCTACGCCGCCGTGGAAGGCCTTTAGTCCCCGCGCATGCGGGGATGAGCGTTAGCGAAGCCTGGAAGGGCGGTGACGCAAAGGCATGGGCGGTCGAATTAGCCAAGCAAGAAAATGGTAGAGCAAACAAAAGCACCGTCCAGAAAATCACCGTCCAAAATTTTATATAGATTACCTGCGTTCCACAGAACCGTCTGCATGCGCAACAAAAATCGACGGAACATTTTTTGTAAAGAATCCGCATTCCACAACGCCGGTTATAGAATCAATTTTGTCTTCCATCTCCAAAGCGTTTACAGGATTTTCCCAAGTGCAGTCCAAAATCATGTTTCCGTTGTCCGTAACAACAGGTCCGGCCTTGCGAACCCCCTGACGCAAAATGCATTCAGCGCCAAGTTTTTCCAACTCACGGATTATGCTAACACGGGCTTCAGAAATAATTTCTACCGGCAGGGCAAACTTTGTTCCGTGGCTTTTTACAACCTTTGACTCATCCGCAACAATAACAAATTCCTTGGAATTGTAAGCGATGATTTTTTCGCGCAAGAGGGCAGCTCCGCCTCCCTTAATCAAAGAGTTTCCGGGTCCAACTTCATCTGCACCGTCAATCGCCAAATCCAAACTTCCGCCAATCGTCATGTCGTTCATGCTGTAAACAGGAATGCCAAGTTCCTGGCAGGCCACAGTTGTCTGAAAGCTAGTAGCCACAGCCTTTACGTCTTTCAGTGTTCCGTCCTTAATGCGCTCGCTAAGCCTCTTTACCGCAGGCATGGCTGTAGAACCTGTTCCAAGGCCAATCTTTATTCCGCTAAAAATTTTTCCTTCTTTTATAAGCGTGTCAATTGCAGTTACCGCCGCAAGAACCTTCTGTTCATTCTGATTAATTGCCATATATTTCCTCTCTTATTTTATTGTAACCAAATGCTAATACTGAACTCCAGTAAAAAGTTCAAACTGCTCGTAGCCCTGATACTTTAACATTGAATATCCGTTGCAAACTTTGCAGCCCGCACGTGCAGCCCTTTCCATAACAGGCGTTACTTCCGGAACGTAGATAATGTCAAAGAGCATTTCCTTTCCAGTAAAATCGTAAAAGAAAATCGGATCGTTTTCTTCCGTAGAAGGCGGGGGGCATCCCATTCCCTTTGATGTTGTCTGAATTATTATGTCGCTGTACTTTTTTAGCATAGGGCCAGAATCTTCGGAAAGGGACGCATACTTAAAGTCGTACTTGTCCGCAAGAAGTTTTGCCCTTGCAATCGTCCTGTTAAAAATGCATGCGTTACCGTGAAGCTTTTTTACCGCATAGGCAATGGCCTTTGAAGCCCCGCCCGAACCAATAATGGCAACCTTTTTATGCGCAAGGCTCTTAAGTCCTGTAAACTCCAGCAGCGCCCTTGTAAAACCGGTAACGTCTGTGTTGTATGCATGCCAGGAATCATGCGAATGAACAACCGTGTTGCATGCACCAATGTCCTGTGCAATAGGGTCCACGTCTTTTATTTCATCAATAACATCTTCCTTGTGGGGAATCGTAACAGACATTCCTTCCACGCCAACAACATTTGCAAAATAAAATGCCTGCTTAAGTTTTTCCGCACGAATGGGAATGTAAACAGAATTCATATCGTGGTTCATGTAGCCTGTATTGTGCAAAAGCGGACTGCTCGTAGCAGAAAGGGGCCATCCCGTAATGCCAAAGATTTTTGTGTTGTCATCAATCTTGCTAAAGTGGTAGGTGTCGTTCAGCGTAACAGGATCCACATGCGCAAGTGACTGGAGGGAAGAAGAACATTCCTGTGGAGACGAATAAGTTAAAAAATTCTTTAGCTTTGCACTAAGAAGTCTTGTAGGAACTCCAAGCGGCCCCATGGCAAGAAGGATGTGGTTGTTGTCCTTAAATTCCTGAGCTTGGGCAAAAAGCTTTGTAACGTCATCGAGTGAATGCGGCATAAAAGCAATCTTTGGAATTTCGTAACCAGTTGTGCAAAGCTGGCGCAAACGCGAATGAATGTCGGAAATAGGATTTTCCATGTCGTGAACGCTGCGGATAATTTTTATTCCGTATGCCATTGCCGCGTCCTGCAAACTTGGAATATGAAAGTCTTCCTCAAAATCAACGTACTTAAAATTTTTGCTTGCATCAGAATCAGCAAAAGAAAGAGCCCTTGCAAAAAGAACCGTACGGCTGGCTTCACCTTCAATATATTTTCCGCCGTCAACTCGCCGCCTTATTGTCAGAATGCATGGCAAGCCCGCCAAGCGAGGAAATTTTCTTGTAAAGAAACGCTCGTCCTCATTCAGAAAATCAACCCGCAATTCTGCAATGTCAACATACTTACGGTATTTGTTCAGAAGCTCCAAGTCTTCGTCCAGAGTGCTGCCTGTAAGGGTAAGGCACATCAAGGGTCTTTCCATAAAAACCTCATCTTTTAGCCATCTTTAAATATGCAATATACTATCACAAACGCGCGCAATATTCTATAGAAAATTTATTTGAAATTTAGATGTAATCTCTAGGACGAGGTCTTACATGCTCTACCATTTTCTTTATTGGCTAATTCGACGGAACAGGTCTTTGCGTCACCGCCCTTCCAGGCTTCGCTAACGCTCATCCCCGCGCAAGCGCGTGGACTAAAGGCCTTCCACGGCGGCGTAGGCTTATATTCATCTTAAGACCGCTGATTGTTTTTTTTCCGCACAACTGCTATACTTAAACCGTAACCTAGGGTTCTAACAAGTCTTATAGCAAAGGGTGTTCCATGAAAAAGATTCTTATAGTCATCGACATGCAAAATGATTTTATTGACGGTTCTCTTGGCACAAAAGAAGCACAGGCAATCGTTCAAAACGTAAAAGAAAAAATTGCAAAATATGCAGAACCAAACTGCACTGTTTTTGCAACACGCGACACGCATACAGAAAACTATATGCAGACACAGGAAGGACAAAACCTGCCTGTAGAACACTGCATCAAAGGCACTCACGGATGGCAAATCAACAGCACAATCGCCGCCGAACTGGAAAAGGTAAATGCCACCATTATAGACAAGCCAACATTCGGTTCAATGGAATTGCAGCAGACAATTTCCGAGCTTTCTTCCATTGAACAAATAAAGATTGAACTGGTTGGGCTCTGCACGGACATTTGTGTTGTCTCCAACGCATTGCTCCTAAAGGCAAGAATGCCGGAAGTTTTCATAAGCGTAGACCCATCATGCTGCGCAGGCGTTACCCCCGCAAAGCACGAAGCCGCACTGGAAACAATGCGCTCCTGCCAGATTTCTATCTCGTAACCAAAAGCCTTACAGCGCAAAAGACTAAGGCGGCAAGCAAAGAAGATGCATACATCAAACTGCACGAACGCCCAATGTCTTTTGCGCAGGGCTTACGCATTTCATCCCCCAAAAATTCCTTGTGCTCCAAAATGCCACCATACCAAGCATCTCCCCCCAGCTGAATTTCCATCGCACCAGCATAGACGCTTTCCGTTTGCGCAGAATTTGGACTGCAATGCTTGTAACGGTCACGCCTAAAAATCCTAAAGGCATTTCCCGCATTAAGCCTTAGCATGGGGCAAGAGGCAATTGCAAAGATGGCACTAAGCCTTGCAGGAATAAAGCCAAACACATCATCACATCTTGCGGCAGCGGTTCCAAAAAAACGGTAGCGGTCGTTCTTGTACCCAACCATTGAATCCATCGTGTTTATGGCTTTGTAAATCATTCCCAAGACAGGCCCACCCAATGCCATGTAAAAAAGCGGGGCAATCACTCCGTCATTTGAATTCTCCGCTACGGTTTCCACGGTTGCCTTTACAATTTCTTCCTCCGCTAAATTTTGCGTATCGCGTCCAACTATACGGCTAAGCGCAAATCTAGATTCCTCTATTGAAGAACCCTGCATTTTTTTTAGCACGTTCATGCTTTCTTTTTTTAGGTCATTCGCCGCAATGCCCCAGTAGCAAAGCAGGACTTCCATAGCAAAGCCCGCAGTAAAATGTATCTTGTAAGAAAAATGCACCAATGCAAAGGTTATGCCGCCAGTAATCAAAAGCACAAAAAACACAAGTACAAAACCCATTACCCTCTGTCTAGCTTTTGTATCCGATGAATTTAAAAGCCCTTTTTCCAAAAGAGAAATCAAGGCGCCAATAAAGCGCACAGGATGAGGCATACAGTGGGGGTCGCCAATAAAAAAGTCCAGGACAAAGCCCGCTACAATTGCAAATACAATATGATACTTTTCCAACATTTAAAACCCAAGCAAAATAAAAATTCCAGAAGAAGCCGCAGCAATAGTTTCTGCCATGCAGACAAACCATCCGCAAAGGTCGCCTGTAACCCCGCCAAATTTATTCCGCGCCATAAGTCTAAAGTAAATAAAAAACAATGCAAGAAGAACAATCATGCAGGTGCCGCTTATTGGCGAAAGATAAAGCATTGCAAAAGCACACAAAAGCCATTCAAGCACAAGCACGGCATTTGTTATTTTCTTTGCCGCCGAAGTTGAAAAAGCATAAAGCGTTCCGTCATTTTTTGCGCATTTAAAATTTACAGCCGCAAAGGCACTGAATATCCTTGAAAGCACAAACGAAAGGCACCAGGAATAAAAAGCATTGCAAAGCTCAAAGGCAGACGCAAAGGCTAAATAGATAAGGCACAAAAGCAAGAATTTTATTACCGCAAAGGAGCCTATATGTGGATCTTTTAAAATAAGAAGTTTTTCCTCTTTACTTTTATAAGAAGACAGGGCATCGCTTGTGTCCAAAAAACCATCCGCATGGATTCCCCCTGTTACCAGCAAGGGAATGGCCAGCAAAGGAAGGGTTTGCAAAAGCAAGTTGGCAGAATACCTTTGGCATAAAAACATCCAGCAAAAAAGCAAAGCCCCAGTTACCGCACCAACAAATGGGAAAAAGCAAAGCGCATATCGCAGATTCTTCTCATTCCATTCCACACGCGGCATGGGGATTTTTGAGTACATGGAAAAAGCAACTGCAAAAGATTTAAATATCATTCTATATCCTTGTCAAATTCTAATTTTGTATAAGCGGCACCCGCATCATCCAGCTGAATTTTATAGCCTTGGCCAAAACCACAACGCCATTCATAAAAGTTCTTGTTCTCTCCGGAAAAGAAATATTGCATAATTGCAACAACAGGCCCTCCGTGTGTAAAAATTGCAATTCTCTTTTCCTCCTTTCCAGCAAGCAATTTTTTTACAAAAGATATTACCCGGTCCTTCATCTGCAAAGAGCTTTCTCCTCCGGGACAAACGTTCAGCTCGTTGCAGCCAGAAATCCACATCTGGTACTGCCACTTGTCCTTTAGTTCATCGTAAGAATGGCATTCAAAAATTCCAAAGTCAATTTCCCGCAATGCTGCTTCTTTTTTGTAGGCCACACCCGGATAAAGAATTTCAAGGCTCATGTCCGTCCGCTTCATTCCGCTTGAATAAAAAGAATAGCCCAAAAGCTCTGGCATCACTTTCTTTTGTTTTTGCAACAATTCAATTCCCTTACTGCTCAAAGGAACATCTGTTTTTCCGCAGTACAAATGCAAGTCGGCTTCTTTTGTAAGCCCATGGCGGAAGAGGTAAAGCGTAGTCAAAGTTTACCCCCGCATTTCTTGGGCAAGACCAAAGCAAACTCTTTCGCAATAAGATTCCTTTGCAATCATCTGAAAATATTCCCCTGTTTTTTCTCTCCATTCACGGACATCTTTTTCCATCGGCACTACTCCACAAAAAATATCCGTAGCAACAAAAACAGTATCTTTTTTCCAGTCCATCTTTGGCTGAATTTTATTCTTCATGCAAAACCAGATATAATTTTCGAGGTACGCAATACAACGCTTGGAAAAATCTGGTTCAGTATCTTTTTTGCAAACACAAACGTCCTCGCTGCCAAGGCAAAAGCGTTTCTTTGCATATTCAAGTTTTCCATTGTGGGCACCGCCTGTTACAAAAAAATATTTTTTTACCCTTTCACTGTCCTGCAAAATTTTATCTCCACCCTTTATAAAGTTAGCATAACCGTTTTTTACTTCAACCACAATATCAGAGAGGCCACAGATAAAAGAAGATGTCTTTGCAAGAAGCTGCCTAAAAGCTTCTGTTTCCATCCCGTAGCTTTCCGCATCAGAAAAAATGGAATCGCAGACAAACACACAGTTTTTAGATTTTGCCACAAAGACGTCCAACATCTCCTTTAGCTTTTCCCAAGAATCAAGATGAACTTCACAATCCTTAAACATGATATTGGAAAGCAAAGATGTAAGGCTTTCCACCAAAAAAGTTCCATCAGGATCATTTTCTTTACCATCAAAAATTTCATCAAGGTCGTATGGACATTCAATAGTTTTAAATCCAAGGCCCGAGCGGGACTCTATATGCTTTTTTACCCTCTCTTCATCTTCCCCATCGTGGGGAATCATAGTGGCAACATAATAAAGATTCTTCCTTTCCGAAATTTTTACAGAAAGATTTTGAGCAAAATTACTTTTTCCGCTTTTTGAACCGCCAAAAACAAAAACAACCATTTAAAAATCTCTCTGCTTTCGTATTTCAGTTAAATAAGAATCGTCAATCCCGGCGCCAGTAAAAGATGCCATATCGTTCATAATTACACAAGCCGCCCTTATAATCTCAAATGCCAAGGGACATCCGCTTCCTTCACCCAAGCGCATGTTCAAGTCAAGGAAGGGTTTTACGCCAACCTCTTCAGCCGCAAGAAGAAAGCCTCTTTCCTTTGACTTATGCGAAGGAATAAAATAGCCCGCACTTACGCCTGAAATTCTTTTTGCACACAAGGCAGCAACCATGGAGATATATCCGTCAATCACAACAGGCAGTCTGCATTGCGCCGCACCAAGAAAAACTCCGCACATGGCCGCAATATCAAAGCCCCCGACTTTTGCAATCACATCCAAAACATCACTTGGATTTGGTTTGTTTATGTCCAAGGCCATTCTTATTACCTTCTTTTTCTTTACAAAGGCTTGGTCTGTAATTCCGCCACCCCTTCCGGTAATTTTTACAGGATCTTCATTTGTTAGGGCACACAGAACAGCTGTAGAAGTTGTTGTATTTCCTATCCCCATTTCTCCTGTTCCCAATATTTGCACACCGTCATCCTTTGCTTTTTTTGCAAGTTCAATTCCTGTTGCCAATGCAGCAAGACATTCTTCCCGGCTCATCGCAGGTGCCTTTGAAATATTGTTCGTAGAACGGCGGATTTTTTTATTCAGAATTTTATCGCAGCTGTAGTCGCATTTTATGCCCACATCAACAACTTGAACTTCGCAGCCAAACTTTTTTGCAATGGCAGACATTCCGGTTTTGTATTCAGTCATATTCACAGCCTGAGATGCAGTTACACTTTGAGGAGCAGAAGCAACCCCCTCTTGGGCAACACCGTTGTCGGCACACAAAACAATTATTCTCTTTTTTTCAACCGTGTTTTTTATGCTTCCAGTTATTCCGGTAAGTTGAACAGCAAGCTCTTGTAGCATTCCAAGGCTACCAGGAGGCATTGCAAGCGTTGCCTGATACTTTCTTGCATTCTCACAAGCAGACAAATCCAGAGGCTTTATGGAATTTACAAAACCGTAAAATTCATCTTCCGTCATTTTCTTTTAAAACCTTCTTTAATGCAGATAGCAGTATTTTATTTTTCCTTCTTGTCTGAATTGCAATTCTAACAAAGCCTTTTCCCAAGTTTTTAAAATCAGAGCAATCCCGCACAAGAATCCCGTCATCCAAAAGTTTTTCAAAGACATTTTCTTTTGTTTCTGCAAGAATAAAATTCCCTGTACTTGGATAAAGTTTCATTCCCAAAGACGACAACTTTTCTTCCAAAAAAAGCCTTTCCCGCTCAATCACACAGCTTGTTTTTTTTATATAACTTTCCTGACTCAAAGCAACAAGACCAGCCGCCTGTGCCAGAGATGAAACATTCCATTCACTCTGCAAAAATTCCATCTGTTTTACAACACCTGAATCTGAGCAAATTGCATAGCCAAGCCTTAATCCTGCCATGGCGTATATCTTGGTAAAGGCATTAATCAGAATAATGTTTTTATGAGCACCAACATATTTGCACACACCCGCATTTTTTTTCTTATCAACAAAATCCATAAAACATTCATCAACAACCAGGGTAATGTTTTTGCGAGTGCAAAGCTCAACAATTTCTCCCAAAAGCTCTTCTTCTATAATGGCAGATGTTGGATTGTTGGGGTTGCACAAAAAAATAGCATCCAAGTCATCTGTTACGCAAGAAAGAAAATCTTTTGTTAATGCAAAGCCATCCTCTCTTTTTAGGTCATAATACCTTGGCCTAATACCGCAGCCAAGCAAGGCCCTTTCATAGCCGCCAAAAGTGGGAGCAAGAAGAAGAACCCGTGTTTTCCTCTGACTCTGTAGCCATCTTGCAACAAGCGTTATCAGATCAGAAGCCCCATTCCCAAGCAGAACATTATTTTGCCCAATATTTTTTTTAACGGCTATGGCATTTTTTAAATTCTGGCATTTTTTGTCAGGATACAGAGAAGCCTTTTTTACACTCTTTTTTATTGCAGCCTTAACTCTTGCAGGCATTCCTAAGGGATTTACGTTTACAGAAAAATCATATTTAATCCGCTTTGAACTTTCCCCACCATGAACATATTCTTTTAAGCTTTCTTCTGCTACAGGCTGCGTCTTTAAAAGAGAAATAACCTTGGGGTAATTATCCTTCAAATGTGGAAAAACACAGTCTGTGCACTTTTTTATTTTTGCACCATTCCTTTCAATAAAGACAGGATTTCCCGGGCAGTTTGCAAATGTATAAAAGGGGCAAAAGCAGAACATGCAGTTTATATTATCGCTACCTTTGTGGCAGGGATAATATTTGCATTCGTGGTTTTCAAAATAACAAAAATCATCTTTCATTGCTTACCTTCTCTGATGCTTTATAGGCGGCAGCTTTATCCAAAAAAGATACTATAAATTCAGGACATGAATTATAGTAAAGGTGAGGAAAACCAGCCAAGACATTTTTTTGCTTTACTATGCAAGGACTTCCTTTTCGCCCGGAAGGTTTTTCCGAAAGAAATTCATCCCCATTGTTGCTGCTTTCAAAATAATGGAATTCATGCCCCCTTATTTTAAAACGCAAATCTTTTGATGTGTACTGGGCATAACCAAAGCGTACAAGTTTTCCTGTATAGAACGACTCCCCTTCTATTGCTCCGCACATCTTATATTTTTTCCCATCCTGGCAAACAAGCTCTTTTTGCAGATACATAAAACCGCCGCATTCCGCCAAAACAGGAATGTTGTTTTTTATCAAAGTGCATATTGAATCTTTCATTGAATAATTTTCTTCCAATTTATCTGCATACAATTCAGGATAGCCACCGCCAATTATAATACCATCAACATCTGGAAGACCGCCGTCATTCAACGGAGAAAAATATTCTACAGAAGCACCCATCTCTTCTATTATCTTTATAT
>JAGCWT010000125.1 GCA_017961705.1 Treponema sp. | reverse complement strand
GCTCCCGCAAGCTACGTTTTGAGTCTTGTCGCAGGCTTTGTTTTCGGTTATGGTTTATATGCGCTCATCTCAAGGATTCCATTTTTCAGATGGGCGGTGCTTGGAATCAAAAAGAAAAAGAATATTGAGGCTAAAGGAGAGGCATAAATGTTCAAGGACAATCTGGCTCAAATGCGTAAAGTCTTACAGTTGACTCAGGAAGATGTTGCGGAAAAACTTGGCGTTACAAGACAGTCCGTTGCCAAATGGGAGTCCGGCGAAAGCATTCCCGACCTTGACAAATGCAAGCAGCTTGCCGACATCTTCGAAGTTTCCCTTGACGATCTTGCAAACTATGAGCCCGAGAAAAACCTTGGGCTTGGTCTTCCACCGAAGGGAAAGCATCTCTTTGGACTAGTCACTGTTGGAGACAAAGGTCAGATTGTCATACCGGCAAAAGCAAGAAAGATTTTCGACATTTCCACCGGGGACCAGCTTGTTGTCCTTGGTGATGAGGGACAGGGACTTGCCTTGATAAAATCCGAAAAATTCCTGTCCCTTGCAAACATGGTCAGCAAATTAAAAAAGTGATGTACAAATTAGGGCCCTCACGCAAAAAACACCCCACCCAGGATTTTTCCCGGGTGGGGCAAGGTTTTATTTTACCAAAAGTTAATTAAAACCACGGAAAAGGGACTATTTCGGCAAAATATTAGCAATATTGGTATAATTTGGAAATTTCTCCCCATGAATTTGGCAAAAACATGCGGAGAATTCTGGAAAAACGTACGGAGAATTTTTTAAAACACGGCGTGTTTTTGGAATTTCTCGGCATGTTTTCAGGTAAAACTCGGCGTGAATTTGATGGGGGTAGAATATTCTTTGTTACAAGGGGAATCTTTTGCGAAATAGCGATGTTTCTGCAACAAAAGAGGGAATTTGTGGTATAATGTTCCATTATTATGGATGGAGAAGATGGCAAAAAAAAGGTCAAAAGAAATTTCAATTAGAAGTTCAGCCGCAGAATATTTGACTTTTGTTGCGGCGACTGGTGGCAGTAACGAAAGCGTTGAAGTCCGCTACGAAGATGAAAATATCTGGATTACGCAAAAGATGCTTGCCGTTTTGTACGAAATAGATGTAGCAGGTATAAATTATCACATAAAAAAAATTTATGATGACAATGAATTAACTCCAGAGGCAACTATTAAAAATTTTTTAATAGTTCAAAATGAGGGCGGTCGTGAAGTTTCTCGTGAAGTAAAACACTATAACCTTCAAATGATAATCGCCGTTGGGTTTAAGGTGAATTCCGAAAGAGCTGTTCAGTTTCGTAAATGGGTCAATAATATTGCAAAAGAATATACTATCAAAGGCTTTGCAATGGATGATGAACGCCTTAAAAATGATGGGTCCATTCTCACGAAAAAATATTTTGAAGAACAACTGGAGCGCATCCGTGAAATTCGTTCCAGCGAACGTAAATTTTATCAAAAGATTACAGACATATATGCTACTGCAATAGACTATGACAGAGATGCGGTGGCTACAAAACGGTTTTATGCTACAGTCCAAAATAAAATGCATTATGCAGTTCACGGACACACAGCTGCGGAACTGATTGTGGAACGAGCTGATGCAAGAAAAGAACACATGGGGCTAACAACTTGGCAGGATGCACCAAACGGAAAGATAAAGAAAAGCGATGTAACAGTCGCAAAAAACTACTTGTCAGAAAAAGAATTGGGACAGTTGAACCGCATGGTTTCCGCTTACCTTGATTTTGCCGAGAACATGGCAAACCGTCATATTCCGCTTACAATGGCAGACTGGGAAAAACGTTTGAACAAGTTTATAGAAATGTTTGAATACGGTCTGTTGCAGGATGCAGGAAAAGTGACGGCAGAAATAGCGAAGCTTCATGCGGAGACTGAATTTGAAAAATACCGAATTGTGCAGGATAGATTATACAAGAGTGATTATGATAGATTTGTTGAAGATGAGGGGAGTTTGTAGATGTTAGGAAATACTCTTATAGATAATTCACAGAACCTAAAACTTGTAGATACTCTAAATGAAATAATTAATATTCCAGAAATTCAAGAAATATGTATTGCTACAGGATACTGGGATTTAAAAGGAACAGCATTAATAACAGAATCCCTGAAAAAGTTCTTGGAAAAAGACGGAACGAAGCTGCGCTTATTAATTGGAAAAGACCCTAATGTGTATCAAAAGGATTTAACAGCAGATTCTTACAAGACGGCAAAGCAATATCCTCTGGATTATATTAAAATTGATTTACAAAATGTAGAATTGAATAATCAATCCTACCAGAATGCGGCTAATCTTTTAATGAATTATTGCAATGACGAAAAGAAAATCGAAGTCCACATTTTTAAACTAAATGAAGACGATGAAAAACAATTCTTTCATTCAAAATGCTATATTTTTATGGGGCTCAATGGTAAAACCTTCGGAATCGTAGGTAGCAGTAACTTTACACAAAAAGGTCTTGAAGGTAATTCTGAACTAAATTATCTTGATACCGACACACCTCATATAACAGCAGAACCTAATCAGTACAGTCCATTTAAAGGACACTATTATTGGTTTAATGAAAAATGGAAACTTTCAAAAGATTGGACAAAAGAATTTGTAGTTGAAATCCAAAATTCTCCTGTTGGAAAAGAAGCTAAAAAAACTCCATACAACCCAGCAAACTTACCGCCAGTTGCAGACTCTTGTAAGGTTCTTTCACCGTATGAAAATTATATCAAATTGTTGCAAGATAAATTTGGTATGATTACAGACTCTAATTTTAAATCAATACTTACTGGCTATTTACCAGAAGATATAAAACCGCTTGAATATCAGCTTAACGCCGTTCAGCAGTGCTATTCATATATGATTCAGCATGGTGGCTTTGCGTTGGGTGATGTTGTAGGTTTGGGTAAAACCATCGTTGGTATTTTACTAATCAAATATTATATTGAAGTTGCGGCATCATTGAATAAATCTGACAAAGTTTTGATTATTGTTCCTCCAGCAATTAAGTCTTCATGGGTCGATACAATTAGGAAGTTCGATAAGAATCAGACAGACAAAATAGAAGAACATGTAAAATTTTTAACTACAGGTAGCCTTAATCATCTTTCGGATGATTTTTCAGAGGAAGAGTTAAGCGATGCAGAGGATGCTATTGAAGATGATGAGGATAGTTTTACACTATCTTCAGAAGATAAAAAAGAAGCAGTCAAAGCTATGAATACAGAGATGAAGACATTCTCTACTGATTCAGAAAATTATGGACTTGTAATTATTGATGAAAGCCATAAATTCCGTAACGCTGGCACAGAAATGTATATTGCTCTTTCAGAATATCTTGAAAGTGTACATGCACGGACAGGATATTATCCGTTCATTGGTTTGCTATCTGCAACAATGCAGAATAACAGCCCGCGCGATATTCAGAATCAGCTTTATCTTTTTGAACACGAACCTAAAAATTCAACATTTGAAAAGGTTGAAGGCCGTGACCTGGAACATTTCTTTGCAGAAGTAAATAGAAAATATGCCTTGCTTATTCATTCAAAGAAACAAGGTCTTGGTATTGAACAATCATCATTTACCTCTGACCCGAATACTAAAAAAGAATTGATTGAGCTTTCAAAAGAAGTCCGCGAAAAAGTTTTAAGTGATATTCTTGTAAGACGAACCAGAACTGATATTAAGAAGCATTATTCTGATGATTTAAAATTCCCAAGTGTTCATGGACCTGAAAATCTTTATTACACAATGGATAAAAAACTAGCACAACTATTTTCTGACACAATGAATATGATTGCGCCAAAAATTGAAGCAGGAGAAATCTTTGCATCTGAAGGCCTTGGATATTATCGTTACAGAGCGACAATGTTCTTAGATAGCAAATATGATAAGGTTTATTCAGGAAGAAACATGACGGCTCAGCGTTCATCAAATCAGCTTGCCCGCATTATGCAAATTCTTCTTGTAAAGCGCCTTGAAAGTAGTTTTGAAGCCTTCAAGGAATCTTTGAGAAACTTCCAGAGATATACTCAAAACATGATAACAATGTGGGAGAATGACACAATCTTTATTTGTCCTCAGATTGATGTAAATAAGGAATTGAATATTAAAGAAAAACAGGAAAAAAATCCTGATAAAGTAATAACCTTACAAACATGTTTTGACGACATAAGGGCAAAAATAGAAAAACTAAACAAAGAAGGCAAAAACGAAAAGAATCAGAATGCCGAATATAATTGTGCAGACTTTAAGACCTTTGGTTCTGATAAGAAAACATACATTGACTATCTAAAAGCGGACTTAGAAAAAATCAATGACCTTGTTGACCGTTGGAATGAAAATGATTATGACCCGAAATTTGATAGATTCAAGTCAGCACTAAGAGAAGGTTCCGGTCTTTTCTGTAAAGAAAGAAATATTCCGCACAAACTCGTTATTTTCTCAGAAGCAATCAGTACTGTAAAATCTTTAAGCCGTGCCGTTGAAAATATTACAGGAAAAGAACCTCTTGTAATTACTGCGGCTAATCGTGATGAAAAAGAGCCAGTTATTAAAGAGAATTTTGATGCCAATTACGATAAAACAAAACAGAAAAATGATTATGACGTAATCATTACAACAGAAGTTCTTGCCGAAGGTATCAACTTGCATAGGGCAAATTCAATTTTGAACTATGACACACCATGGAATTCTACAAGGCTTATTCAGAGAATCGGTCGTGTAAACCGTATCGGAAGTGAAAACAAAAATATCTATGTTTACAACTTCTATCCTTCCAGCCAGGGTGATGAACAGATTAACCTTGTACAGAATGCCTACACTAAATTGCAGTCTTTCCATACTATGTTTGGCGAAGATGCCAAGATTTTCAGTCAGGAAGAAGAGCTTTCAGAAGGTAATTTTGAAGCCATTGTAGATGGAGAAGAAAGCCCTCAGGAAAAATATATTTCTGAATTAAAGCAATATAGAGATACAAATCCTGAGCGGTATGATTTTATCCAGAAGCTTGAAAATGCTGAGGAAAAGGGCTTTAATCCTGTTCTGCAAGATGAAGAAGGAAATACTTACTTTGCAATAAAAGTTAAAAATAAATACGGATGTGTTTATGTAAAAGTCGCAAAGGATTTACAGGCTCAGGTTATAAATTACATGGATATGTTTGATTCATGTAAATGTAAGGCCGATACAGTTGCAAATGACTTTTCTTCAATTCCTGATATAGACGCTAAAAGAAAAGCTGCATTAGATGCTTACAATGTATTTGAAAGTAAATTGAGCAAAGCTAAAAATGCAAAAGTTGATATTACAAATGTACTTGTAAAAGCAAATAAATGGATTACAAGCGGAAAGCTTTCAAAAGAATCCATGAGTTTAATTGGTCAGGCTTTAAAATCCATAAAAGGTGGGAATATAACTCTTGCAAAACGTTTAGACAAATTCCTTACAGAATTGGGAGAACCTGATAAACTACTCATTCCTGTAACTGATGAAGATATTATATATATGATTCAACAGGAACTTGGTAACATAACTACTGTTAATACGCAGAAGCATGGCGAGGCTTATATTTTTGCCGGATTCTATTACTAATGGGAGTAAATAAATGACAAACTTTAGACAGATTTTCGAAAATGACTGGTGCGGAATTGAAGTATTTCTTAAAGATGTATTATCTCCTGTCTTTGGTGAATATGAACAAGGGTATGACATTCTCACAAATGATTCTGATGTTCGAGAAAAAGCTAAAAATGCAAATATTACAGAAATTCGCCATGCTGCAACTTTTGATTTTTTTGGAAGCGAGCTCAAGGTCTTTGATATTACCGTGGGAGATAATAAAAAACTTGAAAATAATAAAGTTGGAATTCAGGCTCTTGTCCGTCAGTATATAAATCAGTTTGAAGGTGCTCTGATAATTTTCCATCATCAGAATGTGAAAAATCAGGAATGGCGCTTCTCATTTATTGAAAAAAGAATAAATGCAAAAGATTCCACTTCTGCAAAGAGATATACGTATATTCTTGGAAGACATTTGCCTGCAAGAACTATTTCTGAAAGATTTGCATATCTTGAAGCCCACAAAGATGTTCTTACGCTGAAAGATTTAACGGATGCCTTCAGCGTAGAATCCCTTACAAAAGAATTCTTCGGCCAGCTTTTTACATGGTACAGTGATTGGGCTTGCAAAGTATGTAAATTTCCAAGCGATAAGTGCATCGCGGCAAATGCAGACCTTACAACAGAAAAAAATGAAATAAACCTTATTCGCTTGATTACACGAATCATGTTCGTCTGGTTCATAAAACAAAAGAATCTTATTCCGACATGGATTTTTAATAGGAAAGAACTTGCAGAAATCCTTACAGATGTCGATTTAACTTCTGACAAAAAGGGCAACTACTACAATGCGGTTTTACAGAATCTTTTCTTTGGGGCATTGAATAAAAAGATTGAAGAAAGAGCCTTTGCGGAAGTCTCAAAAGCTGGTGTTGCAAATGAGCAGTATGGAATAAAAACATATTTTAGGGATGCAAATGAAGGTTCTTTCTTTAAACTTTCGCCAAAGGAGATGGTAAAAAAATTCCTTGATGTTCCATTCCTAAACGGCGGTTTGTTTGAGTGCCTTGATTGGGATGAACCGACTAAAAACAACACAAGCCACAAAGTTCATTATGTAGATGGCTTTAGCCGCGATAAAGACAGAAGGGCATTTGTTCCAAACATTCTTTTCTGGAATGAAGATGAAAAGCAGCCAGGCCTCATCACGATTTTGAGCCGCTATAATTTTACCGTAGAAGAATCAACTCCAAGCGATGTTCAGGTTGCTTTGGACCCGGAGCTTTTGGGAAAGATTTTTGAAAACCTTCTGGGAACCTATAATCCTGAAACAAGAGAAAGTGCCCGTAAGGAAAGCGGCTCTTTTTATACTCCGCGTGAAATAGTTTCTTACATGGTGAACTCTTCAATAAAGGCATATTTACAGGAAAAAGTGCCTGATGTAAGCGAAGAGAATCTTGAAAGACTTACAAATGATAATAAAGACGATGATTCAGAAATAAAACTTACAGAAGAGCAGATAAATAAAATCCGAAGTGCTCTATTTGAAATAAAAATTATTGACCCAGCCTGCGGTTCCGGTGCATTCCCAATGGGAATATTGAATAAGCTGGTAGAGATTCATGTTCTTTTGGACAAGCTTAGTGCCAGCACAAAATCAGAACACAACCTTTACATAAAGAAAGGTCAGTCTGTAAATTATAATCCTGATGAAAGCCTCAAAATTAATGCTGAGTATCTTGGAAATCAGGAATTCAAGCTTTGTGTCAATGGAAAAGAAGAAAATACAATTTATAACTCCCAGGATTTAGCCCTTCATGTAAAAGAGATAATCAACAGGCACAACAAGAAACTTGGCAAAAACACTATTGCAAATCTTTTCAGTCAGGGGCGGATTGATGACGGAAAAAGCTTTAACTCAATAAAAACAAAAACAGACATTCACCAGATTGTTGATGAGGACACAAAAGACATTATCTGGCAGTACAGAAGTTATAATGTTCAAAACAAATTCCGCCAGTACAGAAACGAAGAAAAGCCGGCACTTTCAATTGATGCTGCAGAAGAAGACAACGATTTTGAGTATGCAAAATATCTTTACAGCCTTAAAACAAGAATCATTCAGGACTCAATTTTTGGGGTGGACATTCAGCCTATTGCCGTACAAATCAGTAAGCTCCGTTTCTTTATCAGCCTGATTTGTGAGCAGCCAAAGATAGAAAATCACCCTGAAGAAAATTACGGATACAATCCTCTTCCTAACCTTGAGACAAAATTTGTGGCGGCAAATACCTTGATTGGGAAGGCAAAGAAAACAGATGATATGGCTTTGTTTGCAAATCCGAAAATTGATGAAATCACCAAAAAACTTGGAGAAATCCGAAAAGTTCACTTTAGTGCAAAAACGGCACAGGAGAAAAAAGAAAACCGGGAAGAGGACGAAAAACTCAGGAAGGAACTTTCAAAACTTTTGGAAGAAGAACAGGTTTATTCCCCGGAAGATGCCAAGCAGCTTGCAGCATGGAACCCTTACGACCAGAGTGCACCTGCAAGTTCATTTTTTGATGCAGAATGGATGTTTGGAGTAAAAGATGGATTTGATGTTGTGATTGGTAATCCGCCGTATGTGCAGTTACAGGGGGATGGTGGAAAACTTGCTAAAATTTATGAAAATCAAAAGTTTGCAGCTTTTGCTAAAACAGGCGATATTTATTGTTTGTTCTATGAAAAAGGTTTTAACTTGCTGAACACAAAAGGTTTGCTTTGTTTCATAACAAGCAATAAGTGGATGCGTGCCGGTTATGGTGAGAAGCTGCGTGATTTCTTTGCAAAAAATGTTAATCCTATTTTACTTGTTGATTTTGCTGGTGTAAAAGTATTTGATAGTGCAACAGTAGATACAAATATCATGCTTTTTGAAAAAGCTAAAAACTCAGGCAAAACGAAAAGCTGTATTGCAACCTCATTGACAAAAGACGGCTTATCAAATCTGAGCGATTTTGTTCAGCAAGAAAGTACGGAGCTTTGTTTTAATTCTTCTGGTAGCTGGGTAATTTTGTCCCCTATCGAGCAAAGCATCAAAGCTAAAATTGAAAAAATCGGAACTCCTTTAAAAGATTGGGATATAAATAT